>JBQCJO010000276.1:0-3536 GCA_051952735.1 Rhizomicrobium sp. | reverse complement strand
TAGGGGAAATCACCCCGGACAACGCGCGCAGGGAGGGCCGCAATGTCGATACCGCAGTCCGCCGGCGGCCCGATCCGCGGCAAAGCCGATCTCATCGAGCACCTGTCGTCGGGCTCGAAGCCGCGCGAGCAATGGCGCATCGGCACCGAGCACGAAAAGTTTGTCTACGATCTGAAGACGTTGAAGCCCGTGCCCTATGAAGGCGCGAACGGAATCCGCGCGCTGCTCGAAGGCATGACGCGTTTCGGCTGGCAGCCGGTGAAGGAAGGCGAGAACATCATCGGCGGCACGCAGAACAATGCGTCGATTTCGCTGGAGCCGGGCGGCCAGTTCGAATTGTCCGGCGCGCCACTGAAGACCGTCCATGAAACCTGCGCCGAAGTGAATACCCATCAGGAGCAGGTGCGCGAGATCTGTAAAGAACTCGGCCTCGGCGTTCTTGGATTGGGCTTCGCGCCGGATTGGACGCTGGACGAAGTGCCCATCATGCCCAAGGGCCGCTACAAGATCATGCGCGACTACATGCCGAAGGTCGGCGGGTATGGTCGCGAAATGATGTTCCGCACCTGCACCGTGCAGGTGAATCTCGATTTCGCGTCCGAAGCGGACATGGTCAAGAAATTCCGTGTCGGCCTCGCGCTGCAACCGGTATCCACCGCGCTGCTCGCCAATTCGCCGTTCCGCGTCGGCAAGCCGAACGGTTTCCTCTCATACCGCTCCCATATCTGGACGGACGTCGATAACGCACGTGCGGGCATGCTGCCCTGGGTGTTCGACGAGGGCATGTCCTTCGAGCGTTACGTCGATTACGCGCTCGATGTGCCGATGTATTTCCTCTATCGCGACGGAAAATATATCGACATGGCCGGAAAGAGCTTCCGCCATTTCCTCGAGCATAAGATTCCGGACGTGAAAAACATCGAGCCCACGATGGCCGATTGGGCGGATCATCTCACCACCATCTTCCCGGAAGTGCGTCTCAAGAAATTCCTGGAGATGCGCGGCAGCGATGCCGGCGCGTGGCGGCGCATCTGCGGCATGCCCGCGCTGTGGGTCGGCATCTATTACGATCAGGTCGCGCTCGATGCGGCGTGGGACATGGTCAAGGACTGGACGGCGGAAGAGCGCCAGGCCATGCGCGACTCCGTCCCACGCCTCGCGTTCAAGACGCCGTTCCGCGACACGACCGTCGGCGAACTCGCGCAACGCATGCTCGACATTTCATCCGAGGGCTTGAAGCGCCGTGCCGCGCTGGACGCGGGCGGCATGAGCGAGGACGGCTTCCTCAATCCGCTGCGCGAACTCGTCAGCCGCGGACAGACACGCGCGGAAGACCTGCTTGCGCATTATCACGGGTCATGGAACCGCGACATCCGGCACATCTTCAAGGAATACAATTTCCTTTAAGCGCGCCGCATTCGCGCCGTTTTCTTTCGCAACTCTCTCGCGCAATGAAGAGCGAGATACATACCCGCCTTGCGGGAACACGGGATCGCCGCACGCTGGTCGCGCTCGATCCGCTGGCCGAAAAAGACCTTCAGCGCCGGGAGGCCATCGACTCCGCCATCGCCGCGCGCCGCTGCTGGGTCGCGGAAGGGTTCGGCCGCGTCGTCGGTTACGGAATCCTGTCCCGGAACTTTTTCCATCGGGACTTCATCGAGATCGTCTTCGTCTCCGAGGATGCGCGGCGCACCGGCGCGGGCGCAGCGCTGCTGTCGTCCATCGAGCGCGCGGCGAAGGACGAGAAATTGTTCACGTCAACGAATGCATCGAACGCCGCGATGCGCGGGCTGTTGTTCACGCGCGGCTATCGCGAGAGCGGCCGCATCGACAATCTCGATCCCGGCGATCCGGAGATGGTCTATGTAAAGTTCCTGGAGCGCGCTAACGCCGCGCACGCCACAGAATAAGAAGACCAAGAACGGCCAGTGCCGTTCCACAATAGATCCAGTTCGTCTCGCCGATCATGAAACTGGTACGCGGCCATTGCACGAACCCGGCGCCTTGCGCCGCCCACAGCAAACCGACAACGAGGGCGGCAAGCCCCACAATCGTCATCAGCACCTTGCGCATGATCCCCTCCCGTTTGCGCGCGAGCCTAGCACACGCCGCTAGTGCTCCGGCAGCGGGATGAACTCCTTGTCGTCGCCGGGAATCTTGGCGAAGCGGCCGTTCTTCCAGTCGTCCTTCGCCTTCTCGATGCGGTCGCGCGAGGAGGCGACGAAATTCCACCAGACATGCCGCTCGCCATCCAGCGGCGCGCCACCCAACAACATCACGCGGCTGTCGCCCATGGCGCTGATCTCCGCATGCTCGCCCTTGTCGAACACGATCATGCCGCCGTCGCCGAGCGATTGGCCTTCACTTTCGATACGGCCGGCCACCACCATCACGCCACGCTCGGCATATTCGGTGGGCAAGGTGAGGCTGCTGCCGTCTTTCATCGCCGCATCGACGTAGAAGATCTCCATCGGCACTTTCACCGGCGCTTCCATGCCGAACGCTTTGCCGCACACCACGCGCAACGTCACGCCGTCATGCTCCATCGTCGGCAGCTTTTCTTTGGCGACATGCTGGAAGCTCGGCGGATCTTCTTCGTTGGCGCGAGGCAGGCCGACCCAGCTCTGAATGCCGTGCATGCGATGCCCGCGCGCGCGAACGTCCGCGCCCGTGCGCTCGGAATGCGCGATGCCGCGGCCCGCCGTCATCCAGTTCACATCGCCAGGCACGATCTCCTGCGTGTTGCAGAGATTGTCACGGTGCACCTGCGAGCCTTCGAACAGATAGGTGATGGTGGCCAGCCCGATATGCGGATGCGGCCGCACGTCGATGCCATGCCCCGGCTTGAACTCCACCGGCCCGAAGTAATCGAAGAACACGAACGGCCCTACCGTGCGCTGTCCCGCCTGCGGCAGCACGCGCGCGACGGAGAACCCATCGCCCAATTCCCGCTTCTGTCCCGAAAGATCGCGCATTGCGTTTCCTTATTTCGGCTGCGGCACGCGCTCGGCGCCCTGTCGCGCGAGCATCCAGCCGGGATATTCGTGCGGCAGCGCGCTCACATCGTCCAGCGTCTTCATCTCTTCGGCGGAGAGCTTCAGCGTGGTTGCGGCGATGTTGTCGTCCAACTGCTCGGTGTTCTTCGCGCCGATGATAACCGTGGTCACGAACGGTTTGTGCAGGATGTAGGCGAGGGCGACGCGCGCCACGCTCACATCATGCTTGCGGCCGATCTCACGCATCGCATCCACGCATTTCCACGCGCGGTCCTTGTCCACCGGCGGGAAGTCGAACTTCGCACGGCGTGCATCTTCCGGGCCGTTGCTGCCGGGACCGAACTTGCCGGAGAGCAATCCGCCCGCCAGCGGCGACCACACCATCAAGCCGACCTTCTGGTCGTTCAGCAGCGGAACGATCTCGCGCTCCAGATCGCGGCCCGCGATGGAATAATAGGCTTGCAGCGTCTCGAACCGCGCATAGCCGCGTTTGTCGGATACGCCCAGCGCCTTCATGATCTTCCACGCCTGCCAGTTCGA
>JBQCJO010000275.1:0-3173 GCA_051952735.1 Rhizomicrobium sp. | reverse complement strand
TCGAGAAATTCCTGAAGTCGCTCAAGCACACGACGATGGTCGTGCAATGGGGCGATCATCATGTCTACAAGATCGGCGGAAAGATGTTCGCGGTCGTCGGTGGCTCCGGCGATGCCGAGCCCGGACTGACGTTCAAGGCCGGTGAGACCAGCTTCGATATCCTGACCAAGCAGAAAGGCATCATCCAGGCGCCCTATATGGCGCGCAATCAATGGGTGAAGCTGGAGCGTTTGTCAGCGTTGAAAGACAGCGAGCTGAAGGCCTATCTCGAACGCTCCTATCAGATGATAGCGTCAGGCCTGACGAAAAAGATGCGCGTGAGCCTGGGCTTCGAGCAAGCGCCCGCGAAGAAGGCCAAAGCCGCCGCAAAAACAAAGAAGAAAAAGAAGAAAGCCTAGCGCGCGACGAAGAGGCGGGGCTTTACCGGCTCCGGTGCCGCCGCGGCCTTTTCCTGCGCCACGAACTCGATGCCGATGCCGTTCTCATGATGGCGCGCGACGCGGCCCGCCATCTGGCCAATCAGCACGAACTCGCCCACTGGTGGACGCACATCGGTGGCCAGCGACACACCCGACAAGGAAAGATCGAGCACTTCGCAATTCACCACTTCGCCATTGGCGCGGGTGAAGCGCGCAAGCCCTTTGGTCGGCTCGCGATCGTGACGGCGCAAACTGGATTCGCTGAGATCGCCGCCATTGAGATAAAGCGTGAGCTGCTCAGCAACGCGCTCGCGCTTGTGTTGCGAGCAGTTGAACTGAATCCCGAAGCCCGTGTCGTCCGGCCGGGCAACGACGCCCTCGAAACGTCCGAAGCCGTCGATGTAAACGACAACCTGCGTTCCGAGCGGCGGAATGACATCGGATGCGATGCGCGCGCCGCCGGGCGACATGTCGGCGATCTTGCAGTGCGCCTCGCGGCTCTCGGAGGGAACGAAAAGACGGCCCGAGAGCGCAACGGGCACGCGCTTGTAGCGGCGCCGTTCCGCACGGGCTTTCGCGACCAGTTCTTCCTTGTCAGCCGCCATCCACGCGCCGCCAAAAAAAGGCGGACCTCAGAACAATCGCCCTATTTTTACGGCTCTAAGGGTCAACAAGAGGTTACTGCCGCAGCCCTGCCATCGTCCTTAAAGATCGGTTACCAGCCGGGGCTTAACCTCGGCTGCGGCGCAGGTTATAGGATCGGCCAGCAATTCCACCCGGTTCCGTCCGGAATCGGCCCCATTCCGTATGAGCAGGAGAATTCTGGCAATGACGCTCGCCCTACCCCGCATCGGCCGCATCGCCGTGGTCGCCGCAGCGCTTGTCCTTTCCGCCTGCACCAGCAACGGCCTGCTGGACGATCTGGATCAGGCCCAGCCGATTGGCTCGGACTTCTCGAAAGAACTGTTCAAGGACTACTCCTATCTCGCCCGCTCGTTTGGCGATGCAGGCAGTTCCGCCAGCAGCGCCTTCGACTCGGACAGCACGCTCTCCTTGTCGGGTGAAAGCGCCGATGTCGGCGATCTCGTGAATGCCTACGCCCAGAAAGCGCTCGACTCCGCGCAGGGGCAGGAGGTGCTTCCCGAACCGGCGCCGGACGGCAACGCCGATGCCGCCACGATGCGCGACCGTCTCCTGAAAGCGTTGGAAGATGGCCGCGGAAAATTTCCCGCCGACGCAGCGCGCGCGCAGGTGCAGTTCGATTGCTGGATCCTGAACGCGCGCGTGGACGGCATGCGCGCGGCTTCCGCGCAATGCCGCAGGGGCCTCGATGCCGCGCTCTCGCAACTCGAGCATGAACTCAATCCCACGCCGCCCGCGCCTCCGGCGCCGCCGCCTGCGACGGACTATCAGGTCTATTTCGATCTCAATTCCTGGGACCTGAAGGCCGAGCAGCTCACGACCTTGCAGCAGGCGATCGCCACGGCACGCGCCGGCGGTCAATCGCGCATCACCATCGTCGGCCACACCGATACGTCGGGTTCGGCCGGCTACAACCAGCGTCTGTCGGTCAAACGCGCCAATGTGGTGGAAGAGACCCTCGTCGTCATGGGTGCCCGGCGCGAGGCGATCAGCGTCACCGGTGTGGGCGAGAGCGATCTGGCGGTGCAGACCGGCGACGGCGTGAAAGAGCCGAAAAACCGCCGCGCCGTGGTGACGCTCGTTCCGTAGGGACAGCCGCGCAGAAAGCGCGACACAGGCGTCATCTTTGCGCTAATCTGGCTCCAAGAAGAATGGGGACGGGAAGCGCACCATGAAGGCGTTCGACTACATCATCATCGGCGCGGGCAGCGCAGGCTGCGTGCTTGCCAACCGGTTGTCTGCCGATCCGGACAATCAGGTTCTGCTCATCGAAGCGGGACCGCGCGACAAGTCCATGATGATCCATATGCCCGCGGGCATTCCGGCGCTCATCGGCAAGAAGAACCCGCACAACTGGTATTACGACACCGAAGGCCAGCTTCATCTCAATGGCCGCAAGCTCTACTGGCCGCGCGGCCGCGGCTGGGGCGGATCGTCGTCGATCAACGGCATGATCTATATCCGCGGGCATGCGCGCGACTACGATCACTGGCGCCAGATGGGCAATGAAGGCTGGTCTTTCGCCGATGTGCTTCCCTATTTCAAACGCGCTGAAACAAACGAAGACGGCGGCAACGAATTTCATGGCGGCGACGGGCCGCTCTATGTCTCAAACGGGCGTTCGGACAATCCATTGTTCGGCGCGTTCGTCCAGGCGGGTATCGACGCCGGTTATCGCGAGACGAAAGACTTCAACGGCTATCAGCAGGAGGGTTTCGGCCCCTACCAACTGACGATCAAGAAGGGGAAGCGCTGGAGCGCCGCGTCGGCCTATCTGACGCCGATCATCGACCGGCCCAATCTCACCATCGAATCCAACGCCCATGTCGCGCGCATCTTGTTCGAAGGCAATCGCGCCACCGGTGTCGAATACATTCAGGACAAGCAAAAGATTCAGGCCGGCGCGACGCGCGAAGTGCTGCTGTCGGGCGGCGCGGTGAATTCGCCGCAAACGCTTCTGTTGTCGGGCATCGGCGATGCCGACACGTTGAAGCGCTTCGACATTCCCGTCGTGCATGACCTCAAGGGCGTCGGCAAGAATTTACAAGACCACCTGGATTGCTCGATCCAATACGAGTCCAGCCAGCCGATCACGCTCTACAGCCAGTCCAA
>JBQCJO010000274.1:0-2874 GCA_051952735.1 Rhizomicrobium sp. | reverse complement strand
AAGCCTCAGTCTCTCGGCTTGAGCGCCGCCCCTACACCCGTGATCGCCGATGCCTGGTGGAAAGCGTTCGGCGATCCGCAACTCGATGCGCTGGTGGATCAGGCGCTCGCCGGAAGTCCCACACTGCAAGTCGCGCTCGCGCGGATGCGCGAGGCGCAGGCCCAACTCTCCGTCAGCCGCGCCGCGACTTATCCGCAGCTCACGCTGGACGGGCAGGAGCAGCGCACGCATTTCAGCAGCAACTACATCATCCCGCCGCCCTATGCCGGCACGATGCGATGGTACGGCCAGGTGCAGGCAAACCTGTCATGGTCGCTCGATCTCTTCGGCAAGCAGGCCGCGCAAGTCGATGCTGCGCGCTCAAGCGCCGAAGCCGCCGCGCTCGATGCGGAAGCCGCGCGCCTTGCGCTCGCCGGCACCGTCACGCAGGCCTACATCTCGCTCGACCGCGCCTATCTGCTGGCGGATGTCGCCGATGAAACGGTGAAACAGCGTGAAGGCGTTCTGCGCCTCACCGCTGGCCGCGTGAACAGCGGATTGGACAGCAAGGCATCGGACGAGCAGGCGAAAGCGCTCCTCGCTATCGCGAAGGAAGATCAGATACGCGCCAATGCCGCGCGCGATCTTGCCGTGCATCAGATCGCGGCGCTCATCGGACGCGGCGCGGATGCATACAATATCTCCCGTCCGAACCTGAATCGCAGCGCGCTGGCGCTGCCCGCCATATTGCCCGCCGATCTCCTCGCGCGCCGTGCGGACATCGCCGCCGCCGAAGCGCGCATCGATGCGGCCACGTCCGGTCGTCACGCCGCGCATCAGGCGTTCTATCCCGACATCAATCTTGTCGGTGCCGCGGGCTTCGCCGCCATCGGTCTGAGCACGTTGTTCAACGGCAGCTCCGGCCAATACGGCCTCGGACCGGCCATCCATCTGCCGATCTTCGACGCGGGCGAACTGCGCGCGAAATATGCGGGCGCGACCGCCCAGTTCGACGAAGCGGTCGCCAGCTACAATCAGTCCGTCGTCGGCGCGGTGAAGCAGACCGCCGATGCGATCACGCAGCTTCAGGCCCTGGAAGGCCAGGCGGCGCAACAAGGCGAAGCGCTGCGCGCCTCCAATGCCAGCTTCGATCTCGCCACGCGGCGCTATCGCAGCGGGCTTTCACCGCAGCTCAATGTTTTGAACGCGGAAGACGTCCTCATCCAGGCGAAACGTCAGGATGCTGCGATCTCGGCCGATCTTTTGTCGTCGCGCGTTTCGCTGCTGATGGCGCTGGGCGGCGGCTACACCAACAACAACGCGAACACGGCTTCCAACTCTCGGGACAACGGTCAATGAAGTACCCTTATCAGAAAGAAGGCGCCACCGACGCGCAGAACGCTCGCCGCAAATGGCTTACGATTCTCGGCGCCGTGGTCGTGGTGGCGGTGGTTCTCTACGGGCTCTATTGGCTGCTTTACGCACGTCACTTCGTTTCGACGGATGATGCCTATGTCGGCGGCGACATCGTCTCCATCACCAGCCGCGATCCGGCGACGGTGGTCGCGCTCCACGCGGACAACACGCAGACGGTGCGCCGTGGACAGCTTCTGATCGAGTTCGACCCCAGCAAGGCGCAAGCGGCGTTCGAAGCCGCGAAGGCGGAGCTAGCGCGCGCGGTGCGCGGTACGCGCACCAATTTCTCCAAAGTCGATCAATTTCATGCGCAGGTGAATGCCGCGCATGTGGCGCTCGATCAGGCGCAGGCTGATTATCGCCGCCGCCAGACCGCCGGCGACTCGGTTTCGCGCGAAGAGTTGAACCATGCGCGCGATGCGGTCGCGTCCGCGCAGGCCAGCCTCAAAGCTGCGCAAAGCGGATTGGCGCAAGCACAAGCCGCGGTGCAGGGCACCAACGTCTCCACCAATCCCGATGTGATCGCCGCCATCGCGCAATTGCGCTCCGCCGCGATCACGCTTTCGCACATGAAGCTTTATGCGCCGGTGGATGGCGTGGTGGCACAGCGCACCGTGCAGGTGGGCCAGCAGGTCGCCGCCGGAACGCCGCTGATGGCCGTGGTGCCGCTCGACACCGTGTGGATCGACGCCAATTTCAAGGAAGGCCAGCTCGAAGACATGCGCATCGGACAGCCGGTGGATGTCACGGCCGACATCTATGGCGGCGGCGTGACCTATCACGGCAAGGTGCAGGGGCTGGGCGCCGGGTCCGGCAGCGCCTTCGCGTTGCTGCCGCCGCAGAACGCCTCGGGCAACTGGATCAAGATCGTCCAGCGCGTGCCGGTGCGCATCGCGCTGGATCCGAAGGAATTGCGCGATCATCCGCTGCGCGTGGGGCTTTCCGTCGACGTTGATGTCGATGTCGCCGACACCTCCGGCGCATCCGTCGGCGCGCCCGGCGTGAAGCATGAGGTTCGCGGCTACATCGGTGACTACAGCGAAACCGACGTCGAAAATCTGATCCATCGGATCCTCGCGCAAAACGGCGCGTAAGGAGGGTGCAATGAGCGGCGCTGGTCAGCCTCAACCGAAACCGCTCGCGGGCGCGCAGCTTGCGATCACCTCGATCGCGCTGGCGCTTGGCACCTTCATGCAGGTGCTGGACTCGTCCATCGCCAACGTGTCGCTGCCCACCATCGCCGGCAATCTCGGCGCCAGCGTCAACCAGGGGACCTGGGTCATCACCAGTTTCGCGGTCGCCAACGGCGTCGCGGTTCCGCTGACCGGCTGGCTGATGCAGCGTTACGGCGTGGTTCGCACCTTCGTGTTTTCGGTTCTCGGCTTCACGCTGGCGTCGTTTCTGTGCGGCATCGCATGGAGCCTGTCATCGCTGATCGCCTTCCGCGTTCTGCAAGGCGCGATCTCCGGCCCGATGATT
>JBQCJO010000273.1:0-2446 GCA_051952735.1 Rhizomicrobium sp. | reverse complement strand
GAACTCCAGATCGACGGAGCCGGCACGGGCGCGGATGTGCAGCAGCGCATCCTTCAACTCGCGGGCCTTCTTGTCGGCGAACTGCACGCCTTCCAGCGCAGCCTCGATCTCGGCCACGGGCGCGTCCGTTAGTGCCTCGGGGCCGCTATAACGGTTCAGCAGACGCGTGAAGGCGCGGTCGGATTGCCAGTCCATGGTGCGGCTCGAGATGAAGCTGCGGATGAACTGGTTGATCGCGCTGACGCGCACGCCGGAACGGTCCCGCCCGAAAGCGATGCGGAGACGGTCCCGGATGGACCGGAGGTCGGCCGATTGGCCAGAGAAGAGGTTCGTTTGCATGAAACGACATTAGAACATAATGAGAACTATCGTCAAGAACGTAGAGAGAACAAATTATTCCAAGCCATTCCAATAGCTTGGGAAAATTCTAGCGGCTACATTGCCCAAAAACTCAATATCTGGGGCATCGTCCTAGGGCACTTCCAGATAAAAGAGCAGGGACACCGCGCCCCATAGAATCACAAGACCCACCAGAAAAATGGTGATGGCCGCTCGCGTGCCCAGCCAAGGCTGGTGTCCCTCCTTATGCTCGCGCACGGCCATCCTCCATTCTTAAGCCTTGTCGTTGCCAGCGTTCTGCGGGCCGCGCTTATGCCAGCCGCCATGGCCGTGCGGGCCATGACCGCCGTGGCCCATTGGACCCCGCCGGTCGAAGACCTGCTTTTGCTCGGGCGACAGCGAGGCATAGAGCGTCTTAAGCGACGGCTGCTCCGCTGTCAGATCGGCAAGACGATGTTGCAGTCTTTGCTGCATCCGCGCCTGACGCTCGATCACGTTATGACCGTGACGCTCGCCCATCTGCGGCTGTCGTGCGAGGCATTCGCTTTCGCGCGACTTCGCGGAGCCGAGAACGGCCTGCTTCCAGCCGTCGAACAGCGGGCGCTGCGTGTCGGTGAGCGAAAGTTTGGCCTCGATATAAGCCACGCGGCCAGCATTGCGCGCATAGCGATCCGTGCACATCTGCTTGTGCCATGCTGTGGGATTGAAATTTTCCGCCATATGCCGGTGGGACTGCGGACCATCCGCACCCGCGGCATAAGCGACCGCACCGGTGGCAAGCAACGTACCACTGATACAGGCACCAATAAGAGTTCTTCGAAGGGACATAAGCTTTTCCTCTGAGCTACGCGCGAAGGATATGCGCGCGTAGACGCCCAGAGGCTTAAGCTTGCGTAAGACGGTGTCTTAAACCTTCGCGAGCAACAGGTGCATGCGTGAGATTTGCGACAAAAATGAACGTCACATAAATGACGGATCTTTTAGATTGGTTAGTCTTCGCGCGCATATGCCTGCGCGACGCGTGCGGCGACCTGCGCGGTTGCGCCTTTCGGGATCGCTTCGCGCAGCATCGCCATCACACGCTGATAATAAGTAAGGTTGTGCGCGGTCAGCAGCATGGCGGCAATGATCTCGTTTGCCTTCACGACGTGATGCAGATAGGCGCGACTGAATTGCCGGCAGGCCACGCAGCCGCATTCGGCATCGAGCGGTGCAGGGTCGTCGGCATGGCGCGCATTGCGCAGATTGACCGTCCCTTGCCGCGTGAACGCCTGCCCGTTTCGGCCCGAGCGCGTGGGGATCACGCAATCGAACATGTCGATGCCGCGCAGCACCGCGCCGACGAGATCGTCCGGCTTGCCGACACCCATGAGATAATGAGGCCTGTCCGGGGGCAAATGCGGAACGACCGCATCGAGCGTTTCAAACATCGCCGATTGCGGCTCACCGACGGCAAGTCCGCCGACGGCATACCCATCGAAACCGATGGCCTTCAGATCTTCCGCGGAGCGCTGGCGAAGATGGGGATAGACACCACCTTGCACGATGCCGAAACAGGCATGGCCCGGCTGCTCTCCGAATGCTGCTTTGGAACGCGCGGCCCAGCGCATCGACAATGCCAGCGATTTTTCGATGTCTGCTTCCGTGGCCGGAAAAGCGGGACATTCGTCCAGAACCATCTGGATATCGGAGCCGAGCAGTCGCTGGATTTCCATCGCGCGCTCGGGCGAGAGGAAGTGCTCGCTGCCGTCGATGTGGGAATTGAAACGCACGCCCTCTTCCGTGATCTTGCTCAACTTCGACAGCGACATCACCTGGAAGCCGCCGGAGTCGGTGAGGATCGGCCGTTCCCATCCCATGAATTTGTGCAAGCCACCGAGCCTGGCGATGCGCTCCGCACCGGGACGCAGCATGAGGTGATAGGTATTGCCGAGCAGGATGTCGGCGCCGGTTTCGCGCACCTGCGCGGGCAACATCGCCTTCACCGTTGCGGCCGTACCCACGGGCATGAAAGCGGGCGTGCGAATTTCACCGCGCGGCGTCTTGATGACCCCTGTCCGCGCCGCGCCATCCGTCGCCGTGATCTCGAACGAAAACCCGCTCATGG
>JBQCJO010000272.1:0-8847 GCA_051952735.1 Rhizomicrobium sp. | reverse complement strand
GTGATCTCGCTGTGCATCCGCATGACGGTGTCGACACCGAACGGCACGCCTTCGAACAAATTCCCGAACGCCACGCCGAACACCAGCGCCGGCACCACGCCGCCTGCGAACAACGCCCAGTCCCAGAACGCGCGCCACCTCGGGTTTTCCAGCTTGCTGCGGAATTTGAATCCGGCAGGCCGCAGGATCAGCGTCGCCAGCACCAGAAACATCGCCAGATAGAAACCGGAGAAACTCGCGGCATAGAGCATCGGCCACGCCGCGAAGATCGCGCCGCCGCCCAGAATGAACCACACCTGATTGCCTTCCCACACCGGCCCCACGGTGTTGAGCACCAGGCGGCGCTCCTTGTCCGTGCGGCCCACGAAAGGCAGCAGCGCGGCAGTGCCCAGATCGAAGCCATCCATCACCGCGAAGCCGATCAGCAAAACGCCGAGCAGCGCCCACCAGATGAGGCGGAGGATTTCATATTCGCTCATGTCGCGTCCTCCGGTGCTTCGATGGTGTCCTCGGGGCCGCTGCGGATGAATTTCTGCAGGAGATAGATGTCGGCCACGAGCAGCGCGGAATAGAAGGTCACGAAGCCGATGATGCTCGCCGCCACATTGCTCGCGCTGGTGGAGGAAACGCCCAGCGCCGTGGGCAACACGCCCACCACCGCCCAGGGCTGGCGTCCATATTCGGCGACGATCCATCCCAACTCGATGGCGACCCAAGGCAGCGGGAAGGTGAGCACCGCCGCCCACAGGAACCATCGGTATTTGTCGAGTTGCCGCTTGGCGGAGAACCAGAACGCCACCGCGAACAGCGCGATGAACCAGAAACCGATGCCCACCATCACGCGGAACGACCAGAAGAGCACCGGCACGTCGGGAATGGTGCTGGCGGCGGCTTTGCCGATCTCCTCCGGTGTCGCGTTCTCGATATCGGGCCGGATGCGCTTGAGCAACAGAGCGTAACCCAGATCGTTCACATGGCGATCGAGTTCGGTGCGCAACGCTTCGTTCTTCGGATCCTTGCGCACCTGCAGCAGCGTCTTGTACGCCTGAAGCCCGCTGCCGATCTTCGCTTGCGCTTCACCGACAAGCTGCTCGATGCCCGGCACGACGGTATCGGACGAGCGCGTGGCGATCAGCCCCAGCACCCAGGGAATATGGATGGCATATTCCGTTTTGTGTTCGGCCAGATTGGGCAGGCCCACCAATGTGAACGACGCCGGCGCCGGTTCGGTCTGCCACATCGCCTCGATGGCGGCGATCTTCATTTTCTGGTTCTGGCCGGCAGTGTAGCCGCTCTCGTCGCCCAGCACGACAACCGACAAAGCGGAGGCCAAACCAAAGCTTGCCGCCACCGTCATCGAACGCTTGGCGAATTCCCTGTAACGGCCTTGCAGCAGATAGATCGCGCTGATTGTGAGCACGAACACCGAGCCGCAGACGTAACCGGCGGAGACGGTGTGCACGAACTTCGCCTGCGCCACGGGGTTGAAGAACACCGTCATGAAGTCGGTGACTTCCATGCGCATCGTGTCGGCGTTGAACCTGGAGCCGATGGGATATTGCATCCAACCATTCGCGATCAGGATCCACAGCGCCGAGAGATTGGTGCCCAGCGCCAGCAGCCATGTCGCGATGAGATGCTGCACCTTGCTCAGCTTGTCCCACGCGAAGAAGAACAGGCCCACGAAGGTGGCTTCGAGGAAGAACGCCATCAACCCTTCGATGGCGAGCGGCGCGCCGAACACGTCGCCCACATAGTGCGAGTAATAGGCCCAGTTGGTGCCGAACTGGAATTCCATGGTGATGCCGGTGGCGACGCCCATGGCGAAGTTGATTCCGAACAGCACGCCCCAGAACTGCACCAGCTTTTTCCAGATGGTCTTGTTCGTCATCACATAGACCGTCTCCATGATGCCGAGCAGGATGGAGAGGCCGAGCGTCAGCGGCACGAACAGGAAGTGATAGAGCGCGGTCAGCGCGAATTGCAGCCGCGAGAGTTCGACAATATCCACATCAGCCCCCGATGAGATGCGTCGCTGTCGCGCGCGCATCCGGCTCCGGCACCATCGCCGGCTTGATCAGCAGGAAATAAATGAGGGTCAGCGCCGCTGCTTTGATGCAGAGCAACACAATCACGTCGCGGCGGACCCAACGCGGAAACATCCGAAGCACCCCGATTGACGCCTCGCGCAAATCATAGGCCCGCCGCCCACGCCGGGAATTGCACCTTTGCGCGCATGCGGCAATATGGCGGCGCCGTCACATTCGCGGCCGCGAAGGAGAATGGATGATTGCCTTGCTCGGAATAGCGGTCGTGGTTGTCGGATTCCTCATCCGGATTAACCCGCTGCTGGTGATCGCCGCGGCCGTGCTCGCCACGGGATGGGCCGTGGGCTTCGACATCGTTCACACGCTCTCCGTCTTCGGCTACGCCTTCAACGAGAACCGTTATGTCAGCATCGTGTTTCTGGTGCTGCCGGTGATTGGCCTTCTGGAGCGCGAGGGCTTACAGGAGCGCGCGCGCATGCTGATCGCGAAGCTGCGCGGCGCCACGGTGGGGCGGCTCCTTATTATATATATGCTGTTCCGACAGGTGGTGTCCGCGATCGGACTGGCGGGCGCCGTCGGCGGCCATGCGCAGGTCGTGCGCCCCCTGCTCGCGCCGATGGCCGAAGCCGCCGCGGAGAAGGACGGCCCGCTCCCGCAGGACACACGCAACACCATCCGCGCTTTCTCGGCATCGGTGGACAATGTCGGCGCATTCTTCGGTGAGGACGTGTTCCTCGCAATGAGTTCGGTGCTGCTGATCAAGGGCTTCCTCGAGCAGAACCACATCATCGTGCAGCCGCTCTCGATTTCATTGTGGTCAATCCCGACCGCAATTGCGGCGGCACTGATCCACGGAACGCGGTTGTGGCTGCTGGATCGCAAGCTGAAATCATCGCCTCCCCCTCGTGGGGAGGCCGATAATTCGCGTAGCGAATTTCGGGTGGGGGGAAGCGCGGCGAACGAAATCCCCTCACCCGGATCGCTTCGCTCTCCGACCTCCCCACAAGGGGGAGGTGACTACGCATGATCACCCTCGAACACATCTATATCCTGATGGGCGCGCTGTTCGTCGTCGTTGCGGCGCTCAGTCTGAGGGATCGCGCAAACAAGAAGCGCTTCGGCAACGCGATCTTCTGGGCGCTGTTCGCGGCGAGCTTCCTGTTCGGCTCGCATCTTTCCGATTTCGCGAATGGCATTCTGGTTTTGGCGCTCGTGATCGTGGGCGGCTTCAACTTCCTTGGCCGCACCGCGCCGGATACGACGTTGCCGGACGAACGCCGCGAGCGTGCGCAGCGTTATGGCAATGGTCTGTTCGGTATCGCGCTCATCATTCCGTTCGTCGCGCTCATTGGCACGCTGTTTCTGAAAGACTCCGGCCTCGTCGATCCCAAGCAGGTCACGCTCATCTGCCTCGGTATTGGCGTCGTCATTGCGCTGGGGGTTGGCTATGCGTGGTTCAGGCCGCCCGTGCTTGCTCCGTTTCAGGAAGGGCGCCGGCTTGCAGACACCGTCGGCTGGGCGATGCTGCTGCCGCAGTTTCTCGCGTCGCTCGGCGCAGTGTTCGCGGCGGGTGGCGTGGGCAAGGAAGTGGGTATCCTTGCCACGCAATATCTTCCGCTCGGCACGCCTTTCGCGGCGGTGGCCACCTACTGCATCGGCATGGCGCTGTTCACGATCATCATGGGCAATGCCTTCGCCGCGTTCCCGGTGATGACCGCCGCCATCGGCTTGCCTCTGGTCGTCGGGCATTTCCATGGCGACGTGACCGTGATGGCCGCGCTCGGTATGCTCGCCGGCTATTGCGGCACGCTGGCGACGCCGATGGCCGCGAACTTCAACATCGTTCCCGCCGCGCTCTTGGAGCTGCCCGACTACGCCGTCATTCGCGCGCAGATTCCCACCGCAATCCCGCTGCTCGTGGTGAATATCCTGCTGATGTATTTCCTGGCCTTCCGCTTCTGACGAAAGGGCTTTCCTCCCGCGCCGCTTCGGCTATGGTTTTACGGAATATGTTATCGGGGGAAACATGAACGTCCGTCTTCTGACTCTGGCCCTTTGCGCGTCCGTCGCGCTGCCGGGCGCTGCTCTCGCCAAAACCATCACCGTGGACGCGGGCGCGAATGCGCAGGACCGTCTGCAGGGCGCGCTCATCGACGCGAAGCCCGGCGACACCGTGCAGCTTGGCGCGGGCCGCTTCGAACTCACCGACGGCCTCTCGCTCGATGTGGCCGATGTCACCGTGCGTGGCGCAGGCGCGGACAAGACGATCCTCTCCTTCGACAAGCAGGTGGGCGAGGGCGAAGGTCTGCTCATCACCTCCAACCATGTCATCGTGCGCGACTTCTCGGTGCAGAACGCCAAGGGCAACGGCATCAAGTCCAAGGGCTCGGACGGCATCAGCATGGTCAATCTCGTCGTGGAATGGACAGGCGGACCGAAGGAAACGAACGGCGCCTATGGCGTTTATCCCGTCAGCTCCACCAATGTGCTGATCGATGGCGTCACGGTGCGCGGCGCGTCCGACGCGGGCATCTATGTCGGCCAGTCCAAGAACATCGTCGTGCAGAACAGCCGCGCGGAATACAACGTCGCCGGCATCGAAATCGAGAACTGCTATGGCGCGGATGTGCATGACAACACCTCTACGCACAACGCGGGCGGCATCCTGGTGTTCGACCTGCCGAACCTGCCGCAGATGGGCGGCCATTCCATCCGCGTCTATCACAACGAAGTCGTGAACAACGACACGGAGAACTTCGCCGCGAAAGGCAACATCGTGGCGGGCGTGCCCACCGGGACTGGCATTATGGTGATGGCGAACCGCGACGTGCATGTGTTCGACAACCACATCGACGGCAACAAGAGCGCGGGCGTGATGCTCGTCGCTTACCGCGCGCCGTTCACCGACGCGACGTATAACCCGCTGCCGCGCGATGTCGCTGTGCACGGCAATACTTTCGGCAAGAACGGCAACGCACCGGAGTTCGATGGCGGCGCGCAACTGGCGCAGGCACTGGGCGGATCGCTCCCGCCCGTCACATGGGACGGCGTGACGAGCTACACCCAGCCGGGCGGCGGACCGAAGAGCGAAACCATCAAGCTGGCGATCACGGACGGCCCGGTGGTCAATCTCGACCTGAAAGTGCAGGGCACGCCGCCGACGAAAGCCAATCCGCAAATGGGCAAGACGCTCGTCACCGGCACGGTGGCGGAACCGGCGCCCATCGTGCTTCCGTCCGATCAGGTGGCCAAAGCCAAGTTGAAATGAAACACGCGTTTCTGATTGCCTGCGCGCTCGCGGCGTCTTTCTTCCTGAGCGCGCAGGGTTCTTCTCCGGTCGCGGTGGATCAGGCGGCGTTGCTGGCGGACGATCCGGCGCAAACGCTCGATGCCTATCATCTCTTCACCGATGCCGGCGGGCGCGCCGCCAATGCGGGCGTCGTGCCTTACACGCTGAACACGCCGCTGTTCAGCGATTACGCGGAGAAATTCCGCTACGTGTTCGTGCCGCCCGGAAAGACGGCGCAATACAAGAAAGATGGCGTGCTGGATTTTCCCGTCGGCACCGCGCTGGTGAAGGTGTTTGCGTACCCTGCGGATTTCCGCAAACCGAACGAGAAAGTCCGCTATATCGAAACGCGGCTGCTCATCCACAAAGCCGATGGCTGGGTGCCGCTCACCTATGTGTGGAATGACGCGCAGGACAAAGCCGAACTCAAACGCGCGGGCCAGCGCGTGCCGGTGTCGTTCATCAACCCGCAAGGCGCATCGCAATCCATCGAATATGGTGTGCCCAACGCCAATCAGTGCAAGCAATGCCATTCGCTATCGAATGTGGTCACGCCCATCGGGCCGAAGGCGCGCAATCTCAATGGCGATTTCGCCTATAGCGGCGGCATCGAAAACCAGATCGCGCATTGGGCGCAGATCGGAATCCTGGATGGCGCGCCGCAAGCCGCCGCGATCCCGCGCCTGCCGCGCTGGGACGATGCGTCCGAACCGCTGGATGCGCGCGCCAAAGCCTATCTCGATGTGAATTGCGGCCATTGCCACAACGACAAAGGCCTCGCCAGCAACAGTGGCTTGTTCCTCACCTATGAGCAACCCGATACGGCGGTGCGCGGCATCATGAAGCCGCCGGTGGCGGCAGGGCGCGGCTCGGGCGGCTTGTTCTACGCCATCGTGCCGGGCCATCCGGAGCAATCCATTCTGCTCTATCGCATGCAATCCACCGAGCCCGGCGTGATGATGCCCCAGATTGGCCGCACGCTCTCCCACGCCGAAGCCGTGAAACTCATCCGCGCCTACATCGCGCAGATGCCGGCGAAGTGATCTAGCCGAACATCATCGCGACGCGCGCCGCGAGCAGGCGCGCGATGAGGCCGGGCGGAAATCCGTTCTTCACCGGCGGCTCGCTGGGAACAGTCGTGCCCGCCTTCACCTGATTGCGCATCGTGACGGGCGGCAGGTTGCCCGTGTAACGATAGCGATAGGTCGAAACCCACCAGCCGGGACGATGCTTCAGATACATCCCCGAATTGCAGCACGACGCGACATAGCGCGTGGTCGGCGCGATGTCGCTGAGCTTGATGCCGTTCAACAGATCCGAACCCTGCACGATCTCGAAGCGGTCGTCGCGATAGGTGAGATAGGGGCAGCCGCCATATTCGTCGCGCACCTGCGCGGCATGGGGCAGAGCCTCGATCAGCCGCGCGCCCGCCTGACAACTGTCGCAATGGCAGATCGCGCTCACGATGGGATCGCCGGACACTTTCATCCGCACTTTCCCGCAGGTGCACGTCGCGATGCGTTCGATCATGAGCAACTCAAATCGGTCAGCGGACAAATTTAAACGAACTTGCCGCAGCCACAACTGTCATGGCCCACCGGAGTGTGGGCCACCCAGGTGCCACGGGCGCGAAGTTCGAGAATAAAGCGCAGACGTCACCTGGGTGGCCCGCATTCGCGGGCCATGACAATATGAGGAGATGACCCACACCCTCACCGAATCCCTCGCCGCCAAATTCGCGTCCGTCGCGCTCGGGCATGTCACGCGCGAATGGCCGAACAAGCTGGATCACGTCCTCACCGGTCCTGAAGACGTGAAAGGTCCGCGCGAGCTGCATCCCATCTTCTATGGCAGCTTCGACTGGCATTCCTGTGTGCATTCCTACTGGCTGCTCGCGCGCCTTTATCGCCGCTTCCCGAATGGCGCGCAGGCGAAAGCAATCGCCAAGCTGATCGACGAACAGTTCACACCGCAGAACGTCGCCGGCGAAGTCGCCTATCTGCAGCGCCCGTCCGCGCGCGGGTTCGAGCGGCCTTATGGCTGGGGCTGGCTGCTGATGCTGCAAGGCGAACTCGCCCGCCACGACAGCGAAGAAGGCAAGCGCTGGGCCGCGGCCATGAAGCCGCTCGCCGACGCCTTCGTGCAGCGCTTCAAGGATTTTCTCCCGCTCGCGACCTATCCCATCCGCAGCGGCGTGCATTCGTCGACTAGTTTCGCGCTCACGCTCGCGCTGGACTATGCGAACACCGTCGGTGACCAGAAATTCGCGAACCTTCTCGGCGCGAAGGCAGGCGAATGGCATGCGGGCGACGAAGCTGTCACCGTCAACGAGCCGTCGCAATCCGACTTCCTTTCGCCCACGCTCATGGAAGCGGCCTTGATGAAGAGCGTTTTCGCGGAAGGCGAATTCCGCGCGTGGTTTGCGAAATTCCTGCCGAAGATTCCGGACGTGCTGCTCACGCCCGCCACGGTCAGCGACCGCAGCGACGGGCAGATCGCGCATCTGGACGGGCTCAATCTTTCCCGCGCCTGGTGCTGGCGCCTCATCCGCGACGCGATGGTGCCCACGCATCCGGCGGTGCCGAAGATCGATGACGCCATCGACACGCTGCTCACCTCCGCGCTGTCGCACATCGAAGGCGATTATATGGGCGAGCATTGGCTGGCGAGTTTCGCGGCTCTCGCGCTCGATCCTTATGGCTGACGAGATCCGCACTGCGCGTCTACTTTTGCGCCGCCCCACGATGGCGGACGCGCCGGCGCTGCATCGTTGTCTCTACGGCGACGCCGAAGTGATGCGCTACGGCTCGCGCCTCCCGGACAAGGACGTCGCGACCACGGCGGAATTTCTCGCCAAAGCCATCGCCGCGAATGAAAGCGGCGAAAGCGACGATTTCGTCATGCTGCTGGACGGCGAAATTGTCGGCAAATGCGGAATCTGGCGCGCCAACGAGATCGGCTTTCAGATCGCGCGCGAACATTGGGGCAAGGGCCTCGTGCGCGAAGCCGCCGAAGCCGTTCTTGCGCGCGCCAAAATGCGCGGCTTCGAGAGCGTCACCGCCGATGTCGATCCCCGCAACACCCGCAGCCTCGCGCTGCTGGCCAGGCTCGGCTTTGCCGTCACCGGCGAAAAGAAGAACACCTTCCAGCTCGGCGACGAATGGACGGACAGCGTTTATCTCGCGAAAGCGCTCTAACAGCGGTTCCCTTTAACTGCGCATTTACCCTGATATTTCGATTTGTTCGCAACGCCGATCCGACTCGCTGCGTTCTGGCGGCATGGGTCAAAGGATAACAGCCGAGCACTTGCGCGAACTGCTTGCGGTCGCCCGCAAGTTGCGCAATTCCGCGCATGAAGAGACGGACGATGATTACATCGACCTTTATCTGCGCGCCGCGCTCGCGCTGGAAGATCGCGCCCGCCAGCGTGCCTTCAGCCCCTTCGACGACCAGCCGCCGGATCTCGACGAAGAAGTGCGCTCCGTCCTCCACAAGCCGGTGAATATCGTC
>JBQCJO010000271.1:0-2570 GCA_051952735.1 Rhizomicrobium sp. | reverse complement strand
GGAAAGCCTTCGTTCAGCCAGCGCATCGACAGCCTGCGCGGCCGGTCGATCTCCAGCACCTCGCCAGAATCCCACAGGCGCCCATCAGGTGTATAAACGCCCAGCGTCGAACCTTTCTTCCAGTCCGATTTCTGTGTCGTTCCCGCCCAGTAGCGTTTCGTGAATTCCGGCTGGGTCAGCGCGTCGAATACCTTCTCCGGTGTGGCGCGAATATAGGTGACATAGACGAATTTCGTCCCTCCCATGTTCAGCCTCCGCACTTGTTGGCTTCGGCCAAGCTGCGCGTATCACCATGCGCACGCCCCGTCTCGAGATATGCCTGCAGGCTCGAAAGAATGCGCGGCCAGCCACCCGATACTGCCTGGATGAATTGCGCGTGCTCTTTCTCGATGGTGTGCGAGATGGTCAGCTTGGTGAGATCATCTTCCGTTGCCAGCTCCATCACGCAGCGGGAATAACCCTCTTCCTTGAGGTTCGGGCGAAACTCGTTGCGCCACTTGATCACAACGCGGTTGGGCGGATCGCTTTCCAGTATCTCGCCACTATCGGTGAGCCCATGCTGCGGCATGAACATCTTCCACTCGGCTCCCTTCTTCCAGCTGCTCTCCTGATGACCACCGAACCAGTAGATCTTCTGGTGCTCCGGCTTGGTAAGAGCGTCCCACACCTTCTGCTGCGGCGCGCGAATATAGGTGACATAAACGAACGAGCTGTTTGCCATGGCCATTACCCTTTGTTTTTTGCGAGCCAGATGTTTTCGGTCTTACCGGTTTCCAGGAACGATTTGAGATTCGAGAGAACCTTCGGCCAGCCACCGGAAATGCTCGCTGCCATCGCCAGATCGTGCTCGAGCTGATCGTGCGTGACTGTCAGAGACACAAGCCCGTCGGAATAGTCCTCAATGACGAAACTGACGCGCGAAGGTTCCGTGGAGTGATCCGGTCGCGCCCATGTCATCACGAGCCGCCGCGGCGGATCGGATTCCAGAACCGTGCCGTCAATCATAATCTCGCCGGAGTCATCGCCGTTCTGATGCTCCCAGCGCGAGCCTTTCTTCCAGTCGGAAACATTGTAGTGAAGCCAGTAGCGACGCGCGAATTCCGGCTTGGTGATCGCGTCCCAGACTTTTTGCCGCGTCGTGTAGATGTAAGTGACGTAGACGAAGTTGCTCATCTCTGCGTTCCTTTCGGCGGCATCGGTGTGGGGAGGCCCAACGGCTTGCCGGTTTCAACGAGCGACTTCAGACCCGACAGGATCATCGGCCAGCCCTTGCGGCCGCCTTCCAGCCACGCGCGTGGGATTGCGGTTGGGTGCTCTTCCGTCATGGTGAGGCGTACGACGCCATGGCCGGTGTCTTCGATCTCATAAGTGACGAAGCATTCGGGCGGCTTGGGCTCCATCCACTCCACCGTCCAAGTCACGACGAGCTTCTTCGGCGGATCGACTTCGCGCACGACGCCGGCCACATCGACCCGTCCGTCCGGCATACGCAACAGCCAGGGCGAACCCTTCTTCCAATCGCTCTCCACCGAGCGGCCGAAGAAATATTTCGCGGTGAACTCGGTCTTCGTCAGCGCATCCCAAACCTTCTGTGGCGTGGAGGCGATATAGATCGCGTAGACCGTTGCTTCGTTCGTAAGGTCGTTGTCGTTCATTCTTCCTCGCTTTCGAGTGCTTTTTTGAGATCGGAGAGAGCGCGCAGCCGGCCGCGTTCGAACTTGCCGATCCAGCGATCCGCGATGTCGAAGATCGGAACCGGATTGAGGAAGTGCAGTTTCTCGCGCCCGCGCTTTTGCGTTGCGACGAGGTTCGCGTCTTCCAGAATGCCCAGATGCTTCGTCACCGCCTGGCGGGACATGGCGAGGCCCTCACACAATTCACCCAACGTTTGACCGTTTTTATCGCGGAGCCGGTCCAGCAACTGCCGGCGGCTTTCGTCCGCCAAAGCGCGAAACACGGCGTCCATACTCATGAACCTTATATGCAACCATTTAGTTGCCTTTTCAAGTGCTATTCTCGGAAAAGGGATTCGCAACGGGATTTTCAGATGGACAGCCGGACCGGCCGTGCCGCGCAGCTTTTACCTTTCGCAGCGATCGGCCTTTCGATCCTCTCGGTGCAGGTCGGCGCTTCCTTTGCGAAAGGCCTGTTTCCGGTTGTGGGCGCCCAAGGCACCACAACGCTCCGTCAGGTTATCTCCGCATTGATTCTGCTCGCGGTGTTCCGGCCCTGGAGAAAGCTACCGGCCCGCGAGGCGTGGCCCGTACTGCTCGGGCTCGGCGTCGTGCTCGGAACAATGAACCTCGTCTTCTACATGGCGCTCGCGCGTATTCCACTCGGTATCGCGGTGGCGGTGGAGTTCACCGGCCCGCTGGCTGTCGCTACGCTCACCTCACGGCACTGGATCGATCTTTTGTGGGTTGGGATGGTGATCTTGGGACTGTTGGCGCTTCTGCCACTTGGGGACGCATCTCACGCGTTGGATATGACGGGGCTCGCATTGGCGCTGGGCGCGGGTGTGTGCTGGGGGCTTTATATCATCCTGGGTCGGCGCGCGTCTGCCGTGGGCA
>JBQCJO010000270.1:0-5275 GCA_051952735.1 Rhizomicrobium sp. | reverse complement strand
GCCACATCCACACGCGCCAGCGCGTCGGCGATGCGCGCGAGCGACAGGCTTGCGTCCATCACCGCCGCCAGCATCTGCTCGAACAATTCGCGCTCGAGGGCAAGCGCCTGATCGGCCGCCTGGCTGATGCGCGTGGCCAGCGTCGCCAGCTCGTCGGTGGTGAAGCGCACCGCGCTGCCGATAGTCTGGCGATGACGGAAAAGCGTGCGATTTTCGCCTTCCATCAACTTGTCGCCATGCTGCGGCGTCACTTCGATGAAATAGCCGAGGATGCCGTTGTGCTTGATGCGCAACGCAGAAACGCCGCTGTCCTGTTTGTATTTCGCTTCCAGCGTGGCGATGACGCGGCGGGATTCGTCGCGCAACGAACGCACGTCGTCCAAGGGTGCGTGCGAACCGGCGACGATGAAGCCGCCATCGCGCGCCAGGAACGGCGGCTCGGCGACGAGGAAATGCTCCAGCTTGTCGGAAACGATGCTAGCGGCAGCAATGCCTTCGATGAGATCGGCGCGCGCCTGTTCGATTTCGCCCAGCGCGGGCTTCATTGGATCGTTCAGCTTGCCGAGTTGATCGCGCAACGCACGCGCCGCCTTCAGGCCGTCGCGGATGTTGGCAAGATCACGCGGGCCGCCGCGCCCCACCGACAACCGCGCCAGTGCGCGTGCGATGTCTGGCGCGCGGCGCAGATCGTCGCGCAGATGACGGCGCAATTCTGAATCGGCAGCGAAGAACGCGACCGCGTCGTGACGCGAAGCGATCGCTTTCACGTCGGTGAGCGGCGATGCGAGACGATTGTTCAGTTCGCGCGCACCTGCCGCCGTGACCGTGCGATCCATCACCGCGAGCAGCGACCCGTTGCGCGTGCCGGTGAGCGTTTCGACCAGTTCGAGATTACGGCGCGTGGCGGCGTCGATAGCCATGTAGGCGCGCGCGGCAGTCTGCTGCAGCGGCTTCAACGCCGGCAGCTTGCCCTTCTGTGTCAGTTCAAGATAGCCGACGAGCGCGCCCGCCGCCGACAGCTCGGCACGGCTGAACGTCCCGAAGCCATCCAGCGCCATCACTTTATAGAGCGACTTCAACGCGCGCTCGCCTGTGCCGGAATCGAACTTCACACCCGGCAATGGCGACAACGCCGGACCAAAGCTTTTCAGCACCGGCGCCAATATCTCATCGGCCAGCAGCGCATCCGGCGTCAGCAATTCACGCGGCGCGATACGCGCAAGCTCCGCGGCGATATCGGCCGCTGTCACGACACCGACATGAAATTCGCCGGTGGACATGTCGGCGGAAGCGATGGCGAAATCGCCGCCCGACCGGCCCAGACTTGCCAGCACATTGGAGGCGCGCGCTTCCAACAGGGAATCTTCGGTCAGCGTGCCCGGCGTGACGAGGCGGATAACCTCGCGCTTCACGACCGATTTGGATCCGCGCTTCTTGGCTTCGGCCGGATCTTCCATCTGCTCGCAGACGGCGACGCGGAAGCCCTTGCGGATCAGTTTTTCCAGATAGGCTTCCGCAGCGTGAACCGGCACACCGCACATCGGAATGTCTTCGCCGGCGTGGCGGCCACGCTTGGTGAGCGCGATGTCCAGCGCTTCGGACGCGCGTACCGCATCGTCGAAGAACATCTCGTAGAAGTCGCCCATGCGGTAGAACAGCAGGTACTCGGCATGCGCGGCCTTCGTCTCGAGATACTGCGCCATCATGGGCGTAGCCTCGGCGTCGGCGGGCGGGGGAACATGCTCGTTCATGGGAGGCGCACCCTAACTCCCGAGCGGTGGCGCGGCGACAGCGTCCTTGAAACCTCCCGCTTTCCGGGCGGATATTCTGTGGATCACCTCAGGCGGCGCGCATGGACCATATCCAAAGACCCACTTTCACCGAAGAAGAGGCATTGGCCTTCCATGCCCAGGGCAAGCCGGGAAAGATCGAGATCAACCCCACCCAGCCCATGGCGACGCAGCGCGATCTCGCGCTGGCCTATTCGCCGGGCGTGGCAGTTCCCGTGCGCGCGATCGCGGAAAATCCGGATCGGGCGTTCGATTATACGGCGCGGGGCAATCTCGTCGCCGTCATCTCCAATGGCACGGCGATCCTGGGGCTGGGCGATCTCGGCGCATTGGCGTCCAAGCCGGTGATGGAAGGCAAGGCGGTGCTCTTCAAGCGCTTCGCCGATGTCGATGCGATCGACCTGGAAGTGGATACGACCGACGTCGATGCCTTCATCAACGCGGTGCGCTATCTCGGTCCCTCCTTCGGCGGCATCAATCTGGAAGACATCAAGGCGCCGGAATGCTTCGTCATCGAAGAGCGGCTGCGCGAGCTGATGGACATTCCCGTCTTTCATGACGATCAGCACGGCACCGCCATCATCTCCGCTGCGGGGGTGATCAACGCCTGCCATCTCACCGGCCGTGACTTCAAAGACATCAAAGTGGTGGTGAACGGCGCGGGTGCGGCGGGCATCGCGTGCCTCGAACTCTTGAAGGCGATGGGCCTACCGAACGGCAATGCCATTCTTTGCGACACCAAGGGCGTGATCTATCGCGGCCGCACCAGCGGCATGAACCAATGGAAGAGCGCGCACGCCGTCGACACCGATGCGCGCACGCTGGAAGACGCGCTGAAGGATTCCGATGTGTTCCTCGGCCTTTCGGTGAAAGGCGCGGTGACGCAAGCCATGGTGAAGACCATGAAGAAGGCGCCGATCATCTTCGCCATGGCCAATCCGGATCCCGAGATCACGCCCGAAGACGTGAAGGCCGTTCGACCCGACGCCATCGTCGCCACCGGGCGCAGCGACTATCCCAACCAGGTCAACAACGTGTTGGGCTTCCCCTACATTTTCCGGGGCGCGCTGGATGTGCGGGCGACGACGATTAACGAAGCGATGAAAATCGCTGCCGCCGAAGCACTCGCCGCGCTGGCGCGCGAAGATGTGCCCGACGAAGTGGCGATGGCCTATCGCGGACAACGCCCAGCCTATGGCCCGGATTACATCATCCCGGTCCCGTTCGATCCGCGGCTGATTTCGCGCGTCTCCGCCGCCGTCGCCGAGGCCGCGATCAAGACAGGCGTGGCGCGCCGCGATGTGAAGAATATCGGCGCCTATCACGATCAGCTCAGCGCGCGGCTCGATCCCTCGGCGGTTCTGTTCCAGAACGTCACCGCCGCCGTGCGCGCGCATCCCAAGCGCGTGGTGTTTGCGGAAGGCGAGGAAGATTCCGTCATCCGCGCCGCGGCGGCGTTCCAGAATTCCGGTCTTGGCAAGGCGCTTCTCGTCGGGCGCGAACAGATCATCAAGGAAGGCATGCAACGCGCCGGCATCGAAGCCGGAACGCTGGAGGTGCGCGTGCCGCATTCCGCGCAGGAAGCGTCGTCTTACATCAACGCGCTTTACACCCGCCTGCAGCGGCGCGGCGCGCTTTATCGCGACGTGGTGCGCATGGTGACGAACGACCGCAACATCTACGGCGCCTGCATGCTCGCGGCGGGCGATGCCGACGCGATGGTAACGGGCGTGACGCGCGCCTATCAGGCGGCACTCAACGATGTGCGCACGGTGCTCGATGCGCCGCGCGGCCAGCGGCCCGTGGGCGTCAATCTCATCTTCTCCAAGGGGCGCGTCATCTTCGTGGCGGATACGTCGGTGCACGAAATGCCGACCAGCGAAGAGCTGGCGGACATCGCGGTGCAGACGGCGCGGGTGGTGAAGAATTTCGGATTCACGCCGCGCGTCGCCATGCTGGCATCCTCGACATTCGGCTTTCCGCGCAGCGAACGCAGTGAGCGCATCGTCGAGGCCGTGCACATCCTCGACAAGCGTGGCGTCGATTTCGAATATGACGGCGAGATCGCGGTGGATGTGGCGCTCGATGCCAACAAACTCGCGCTTTATCCCTTTGCGCGCCTTACCGATACGGCGAACGTGCTGATCATGCCGGCAATCCATTCTGCATCCATCTCGACCCGATTGCTCAGCGAGATGAGCGGCATCAGCGTGCTGGGGCCGCTCTTGATTGGGCTGGAGAAGCCCGTGCAGATCGCGCCGCTCGGCGCCAAGATGAGCGAAATCTACAACGCCGCCGTCATCGCCGCGCTGTGAACCCTAGCGCCGTCTCGGGCGTTGGGTCTGCATGGTGAGAACATTTCAGACCGGTGCGCGCGAGCGCGCCGGGTTTCAATCCGTCGCCGTTCTCGTTGGGTTTCTGGCGCTCGCGCTCGGTGTCGGCATCTTCGCCGGGCTGGTGACGGAACCAAATGTCCTGACCTGGTATCCCTCGCTCGCCAAACCTTCTTTCAATCCGCCCAACTGGATATTCGCGCCGGTCTGGACCGCGCTCTATATATTGATGGCCATCGCCGGTTGGCGCGTGTGGCGCGTCACCGACTTCGCGTCGCAGCCAATGCTTTATTGGGCGGTGCAACTCGCGCTCAACTTTGCATGGTCCTTCGTCTTCTTCGGCGCGCATAAGATTCTGGCTGCGCTGATCGAGATCGCGGTGTTGTGGCTCGCGGTGTCTGTCACCACCATCGCATTCTTCCGTATCGATCGCATCGCCGGCTGGTTGTTCGTGCCCTATCTCGCCTGGGTTTCGTTCGCCGCGGCATTGAATGCCGCGATCCATCATCTCAACCCGGCCTGACTATCTCAAAAGCGCGCTTTCGAAGCGTGTGAGACGTTTGCTGACAAATTGCCGGTTTCAGCATCCTGAAAAACCTGTCACGCTTGCGGCGTGACGTTTCCGTATCGGCTGGGATGCACTTCACCTTGAACAAGCGCGTGCTTCGCGAAAGGCTGCTGGCGTTGGTCAGCACGCCGCAAGATGCGCCGCTGCTTGTCTTCGGGAATCATAAATCCGGAACCTCTGCGATCTCCGGCTTGCTGGCGGAAGCGACGGGGCAGCGCCTCATCGCCGATTTCGGCGGCGCACAGGAGCCCTTCATCGGAGAACTCATTCGCGGTGAGATTTCCGTTGCCCGTTTTGTCGCTCGCAATGCGTGGGCATTTTCCGCGCCGATCGTGAAAGAGCCGGGGCTTACCTTCGCCGCGCCCGCGTTGATGGATCACTTCGCGCACAGCCGCGCGGTGATGGTGCTGCGCAAGCCCGGGCACAACATCCGCAGCATGCTGGAGCGTCTGGATATTCGGGGCGACTTGGAAAACTTTGTGCCCGGAAGGCGCCGGATCAATCGCACCTGGCAGAGCATTCTCGCAGGCACCGATCTCGGCCTGCCGGTGACCAGCGATGTTTCGGCAAAGCTCGATCACGCG
>JBQCJO010000269.1:0-3988 GCA_051952735.1 Rhizomicrobium sp. | reverse complement strand
TCACCTGCAGGTCGCGGCGCATGGAGAACGGCCCGCCCACGTCCTCCAGGATCGAGGTCATTGCGGCCAGTCTATCCAGGGGGTTCATGGGTCAAGCCCGGGCACAGGACCGAGGTCCTTGGAAATGCTTCGATTTTTTGGAAGTGAGAGGACACCCGATGCGGGGTGTCGAAGGGGCTGGGGCGTACCGGATCGGACGTCCTCTCGCCTTAACAATGTGTGACCCCCAAATCCGTTCCAAAGAATTTTGCCCGCGGTTTTCCTAGACAGGGGGACGTCCCCGGACCGCGTTGGAGATGCCCGCCACGATCAGCAGGATCACGAAAACCACCAGCAAAACCTTGGCGATGGTGGCCGCGAGCCCGGCCAGGCCGAAGAAGCCCAGATAGGCCGACAGGATCGCCAGCAGAAAAAAGATCAGCGCCCAACCGAGCATGGCAGAGGTTCCTTCGTGCAATCGAAGGAACAATCGGTCAGCGATGTGAAAGTTCCCGGCTGACGGGCCGTCAGTCGCCGCGGCGGCGGGTGCGCTTGATGAAGACCTCGGCAAGACCGAGCGCGCCCGCGCCCAGAATGGCGGCAAGCGGACTGGAGCCCGAGGACAGAAGCGAGATGAAGGGAGACTCGCGCGGACGGCGCACGGCGAATATCAGAAGCGCAATCACCGGCCCGGCGAGAAGCAGGATGGCGGTGATCGCCGCGGCGCCCGCGACGCCCGCGACATTCGTGAACGCCTGATCGATCGCGAACGCGGCGCACACCACGCCGATGAATATCAGCGATGCCAGAAACAAGAGCCCCAGGAGAGCCGCCGCCACCTTCGCGACCATTGGGAATTACCGTCGGAGCAGGATGACGCCGAGCAGGGCACCAATGCCCATCGCTACGGCGCAGGCCATCAGCGGTTGCTCGCGCACGGTTTCGCGAAGCTGCTCCGCGTTGTCGTTCGTCCAGTCTTCGACCTGCGCGGTGATCTGGTCGGCCATGTCTTCGGTGTTGCGCAGCATCTCGTTGAGACGTTGCTGCGCGGCGTCGCCGACGCCGCCGGCAAGGCCTTTCATGTCCGACTGGAGCGCTTCCAGATCGTCGCGGAGCGCTTCAAGGCGGCCTTCCAGCGTGGTCGATTTCTTGCGCACGGCCATGGCAAATTCCTTCGATTTTTCAGGCTGTCCCATGGATAATGCCCCATGGAACAGCGGGTTGCATAGGCTAGGACCGGTTAAGAAACAACCAGAACGATAGCGCCGCCCCAGTTCTTGAGGGTGCAGGCCACCGTCTGCCCTAGGAATAGGTGGTCCCCCACCCTTCGGTTGGCGCCGATCACCACGAGATTGACCCCGGCCTTCTTCGCCTCCTCAAGGATCGCCTCGTCCGGCGCGACGTCGGTGTGCACGGTGGTTCTGAGCGCGCTGTGACCGTAACGCTTGGCGAGTTTCACGGCATCTTCGAGAACCGCTTTCTCGTTTCGCTTCTGTGCGTTCTTGTTCGCGCGGTTGGTGCGCTTGGCGCCGTTGCTGGCGGGGCGCTCGCCGACATGCAGGACGGTCACCGCGCTTTCCTTCGGCGGCGCGAGCGCGAATGCCATCTCCGCGCCGTTGCGCGAAGCGTCGGTGCCGTTCACCGGAACCAGAACATTGAGCGCCTCGCCGTCGGGCGGTGTTTTCCCTGCGATGACCAGCGCGAGCGAACCATCGAAGTCCTTCACCGCCTTGTCCACGGCGGCGCTGAAGCCGCCATCCTTCTCGTGCATGTCTTCGAGGCCGAGGAAGAGGATATCGTAGCCCTTCTGGCTTTCCTTCTTCACCGCTTCGTCGGGCTTCGTCTCCACGCGCGCGGACACTTCGACTTTTTCCGGCTTGTCTTCCTGCTGATCCTCCTTGGCGGCGCGATGACCTTCCTTCGCGCCTTCGGTCGCAATCTCTTTCAGCGGTGCTTCGCGCTTCTGCTCTTCGTCCTTCGATTTCGGCTTTCGCTTCTCGAGCTGCACCACCGTGACCGGCATGCCGCGCTGGCCGGCGATGAAGCCCGCAAGCTTGGTGGCGAGCTTGCCGCTGACGCTTTCGTCGGCGGTGACGAGAAGACGCTCGAACTGGCTGACAAAACCCTTGGCATCGAGATCCTCTTTCTCCAGACGCTCTTTCTCTTCCTTGCGCATGGGAAGGCGCCGCAAGCCCCAGCGCAGCATCGGCGGCATGGCCATCGTCGTGATGACGGCCATGGTCACGATCATGGTGTAGAGATTTTGCGTCAGCGCACCCATCGTCAGGCCGATGGAGGCCACGATCACTTCCGTGCTCCCGCGCGCATTCATGCCGCAACCGAGCGCGGTGGATTCCGCCAGTGTCAGCCCGCTGATCATGCCGCCGCCGAATGCGCCCGCGAACTTGCCGATGCTGGCAATGGCCACGATCCCCGCCGTCATGATCGCGAGCGTCGGATCCTTGAGGATGGTGAGATCGGCGGACAATCCGGATATGCCGAAGAAGATCGGCATCATGAAGGCGGTGATGAAACCGCGAAGCTGGTCCTCGATGTGCCGCGACAGGATCGGCGATTCCCCGACCAGCACGCCCGCCACGAACGCGCCCAGCACCGTGTTCACGCCGATGGCTTGGGTAATGAGCGCCATCAGCAGCATCACGATGAGGATGGCGGTGACCACCGCATATTCACTGACGAAGGTGTCGTTCACCCAGCGGATGAGCCAGAACACGAGCTTGCGGCCGATCGTGTAGGCCAATCCCAGGAAGATCGCGGTGCCCACCACCGTCTTGGCGAGCGAACCCCAATCGAGCCCGCCCGCGCCCGCGATGCCGAGCGTGATGGAGACGATCACCCAGCCTGTCGTGTCTTCCATGATCGCGGAGGCGACGATGATCTGCCCCAGATTGCGGCGCATGAAATTCATCTCGCGCACCACCATCGCCACGATCTTGATGGACGAAATGGAAAGCGCCGTGCCGACGAACAGCGCGGCCACAAGCTTGGCCCCTTGCGTCGGCAGAATGGATTCGGGAAGCAGATACACCGCCGCAAATCCGCAGGCGAACGGCACCGCCACGCCGGCCGCCGTCACCAGCACGGCCGGCGTGCCGACTTTGCGCACCAGTTTCAGATCGGTCTCCATGCCGGTGAGCAGCAGGAGCATCATCACGCCCATGTCGGAGATGCCCTTGACCAGATTCTTGATCTTGGGGTCGTTGGGAAAAACCAGATCGTGCGCGTGCGGCCAGACCCATCCGAATAGCGATGGACCCAGAATAAGCCCCGCCAGCAGATTGCCGATCACCGCAGGCTGTCCGAAGCGCTGCAGGATTTCGCCCAGCCCGCGGCCCACGAAGAGAAGCAGCACAACCTGCCCGGCCAGGATCACTTCGTCGGTGCCGCCGAGGCCGTTGCCCGCGTCGCTGTCGCCGCCATGCTGCCGCGCGGCGGCCAGTGCCGCGCTCGCGAGCAGACAGAGGCCTGTGCCCAGCACAAGCGCAGGGATGCTTCTCTTTTTCACCGATACCCCGAGGACAATTGCCGATCAGGTCCACAACGCGTCCCGGTTCCGCAAAGTTCCATTTGCGGTATGGTCGCGGCGGGCGCACACGAGAAAAATTCAGAGCGGTAACGAACAATGAAGCTTGCGACTTTCAGCGTGAACGGCGGCGCAGACGAACTGGGTGTGGTGGATGGCGAGCGCGTGATTTCGCTCACCCGTGCCGCGCCGATGTTGCCTTCGGCCATGACCGGCCTCATCGCGAAATGGGATGTGCTGGCCCGCGACGTGAAACAGATCGCGCGCGAAGCGATGTATGCCCACGACATGCGCGCGGTGCACTTCCGGGCGCCCATACCGCGCCCCGGCAAGATCATGGCCATCGGCCTCAACTCTGCCGACCATGTGAAGGAAACCGGCGCGGAGACGCCGAAAGACCAGCCCTGGTTCTGCAAACAGCCGACAGCGGTCAACGGGCCCTTCGATCCCATCCAGATTCCGAAG
>JBQCJO010000268.1:0-2880 GCA_051952735.1 Rhizomicrobium sp. | reverse complement strand
TGACGAAGAGATCGTCACGATCCGCCAGCGCGTACTCGACTATCCCTGGCATGAGATGCCGCGCGGCGAAGGCTTGGAAGGCACATGGGCCTATGGCGCAAACCTCGACTACATGAAGCAGCTTTGCGCCTATTGGGCCGACAAATACGACTGGAAGGCGCAACAAGCCGCGCTGAACAAATTTCCGCAATTCCTTGCCGAGGTGGATGGTCTCGACATCCATTTTTATCGTGAGGACGGCTCGGGCGATGCGCCGAAGCCGCTGATCCTCAGTCATGGCTGGCCTGGATCGGTTTTCGAATTCATCCACATCATCGACAAGCTCGCGCATCCGGAGAAACACGGCGGCGACGTGAAAGACGCTTTCACGGTCATCGTGCCGTCGCTGCCGGGTTACGGTTTGTCGGGCAAGCCGAAGCGGCCCATCGGGCCGCGCACCACGGCCAAATATTTCGACGCGCTGATGACGGACGTGCTGAAGCTCGACGGCTATATCGCGCAAGGCGGAGACTGGGGCAGCGCGGTGTCCGGCTGGATGGGCTACGAAGGCCGAGGCTGCCGCGCGGTGCATCTCAACATGTTCGGCTGGCGCTCGCCCGGCGTGCATCCCGAAACGAAGGAAGAGAAAGACTACGCACAGCGCGCGGCGATGCTGTTCGAGATGGAAGGCGCTTACTTCCGCGAGCAGACCACGAAGCCGCAGACATTGTCCTACGCGATGATGGATTCGCCCGTCGGCACCTGCGCGTGGATCGTGGAGAAATTCCACGGCTGGTCCGATACGCGCGGGGGCTTCGACAAGGTTTATACGAAGGACCAGCTGCTCACGAATGTGATGATCTATCTCGTCACCCGCACCTTCAACACAGCGACGTGGATGTATCGCGGACTGATGGAGGATGTGGCGGGAACGCCGGTGCCGAACGGTGCGCGCATCGAGAAGCCAACCGGCATCGCGGCCTTCCCCATCGACCTCATTCCTTTTCCGCCGCGCAGCATGGTCGATCGCCATGTGAACGTAACGCATTGGACCGATTTCGAGGAAGGCGGCCACTTCGCGGCGCTGGAACGCCCCGACGATCTGGTCGGCGATATCCGGAAATTCGCGCGGACGCTTTAAGCAGCGAGATTGCGGCCCATCGCGAGATATTTCTCGCGGCGCTGCTTGCGCAGCTCGTCGGGCGACATGCCGTTCATCTCGTTCAGCGCGCGGGCGATCTCTTCGCCGACGGCGTTGATCGTGTGCTCCGGTCCGCGATGCGCGCCGCCCGGCGGCTCCGGCACGATGCCGTCGATCACCTTCAGGCCTAGAAGATCCTGCGCGGTGATCTTCATGGCCTGCGCCGCGTCCTGCGCCTTGTCGGAGGAGCGCCACAGAATGGACGCGCAGCCTTCCGGCGAGATCACCGCATAGATCGAGTGCTCCAGCATCAGCACCTTGTTCGCCACGGCGATGCCGAGCGCGCCGCCCGACATGCCTTCGCCGATCACCGTGGCGATAAACGGCACGCCGAGATTGAGGCTGGCTTGTGTGGAACGTGCAATGGCTTCCGCCTGCCCGCGCTCTTCACCGCCGACGCCGGGATAGGCGCCTTGCGTGTCTGCGAAAGAGATCACGGGCAGATTGAAACGATCCGCCATTTCGAAAATGCGCTGCGCCTTGCGATAGCCTTCGGGCATCGCCATGCCGAAATTGTGCTTCAGGCGGCTTTTGGTGTCGTTGCCCTTCTCATGGCCCATCACCGCGACGGCGCGGCCGCGGAAGCGTCCGAGACCGGCCATCAACGCATGGTCTTCGCCAAAGACGCGATCGCCGGCGAGTGGCGTGAACTCGTCGATCAGGTGCGAGACGTAATCCAGGAAATGCGGCCGCGCGGGGTGGCGCGCCACCAGGGTCTTCTGCCATGGCGTGAGCTTGGCGTAGGTCTCATCGATCAGCGCGTCGGCCTTGGCCTGCAGGCGGGCGACATCGTCCTCGATCTCCATGGCGGGATCGGCTTCCGCCAGCTTGCGGAGTTCGACGATCTTGCCTTCGAGTTCGGCGATCGGCCGCTCAAATTCCAGATAATTGTGCATTGTCATCTACTTGGCGTCCGAAGGGGCCGGCTGCAGGCGGATAAGTGGCAAGCGCCCCCCGGCCTGTCAACAAAACCGGCGGAAAAGCTAGGCTGTCACAGGCGGCCCGGCCGGGCCGTCTTAAAGGCAACAGAGAGGGCTGAACCATGATTCAACGCTGGCTTCTGGGCCTTTTGGGCCTGTTCCACCTGATTAACGGTCTTTGGATGCTTCTGGCTCCGGAAAGCTGGTACGCCGCGGTTCCCGGCGTGACGCTGGAAGGTCCGTTCAACCACCATTTCATCGGCGATATCGGATTCGCCTTCATCGCCAGCGGCGCGGGCATGCTCATGGCCCTTCGAAGCGGTGTTGTGGCGGCCACGTTCGTGCTGGCCGGCGCGACATGGCCCACGCTCCACGCCTGCTTCCATGTCTGGGAGTGGATCACGGACGGCCTGCCCTCCGATCCACACATTCTCGTTTCCACGGGCATCGGCGTGATCGTGATCAGCTTCCTGGGTTTCGCGCTCGCATGGATGCGAGCGAAGCGGGAAGGAGTCGTGTGATGCTGAAGGCGCTGTTGCACCGTTTCACGCGCAATTTCGCGAGCCGCTACAACTATGACGCCACCTACATGCACGAGATGGCCGATGCTTCGGCGTCGGCCTTCGTGCGCTTCGGCATCATGCAAAGCGCCGGCGGGAGCTGGCGCGGCGACGCGCCTCCGAAAGCATGGTTCGCATCGGGGATCTCCGGCGCGCTGTACGAGGATTGCGGCCAGTGCGTGCAGATCGCCTCCGACATCGCGATGGAACAAGGCATGCC
>JBQCJO010000267.1:0-4152 GCA_051952735.1 Rhizomicrobium sp. | reverse complement strand
CTTGTCGAGGCCGATGCGCTTGGTGGCGGAGACTTCCACCGACTGCACATCGCCGCCCATGTCTTCGACCTGGATTTCGTGCTGCAGCAGTTCTGTCTTCACGCGGTTCGGATTGGCATCGCCTTTGTCGATCTTGTTGACGGCGATGATCATCGGAACGTGTGCCGCCTTGGCGTGGCTGATCGCTTCTTCGGTTTGCGGCATGACGCCGTCGTCGGCGGCCACCACAAGGATGACAAGGTCGGTGACCTTCGCGCCGCGCGCGCGCATCTGCGTGAACGCAGCATGGCCCGGCGTGTCGAGGAAGGTGATCTTCTGGCCGCTCTTCAGCTGCACCTGATAGGCGCCGATATGCTGGGTGATGCCGCCGGCTTCGCCTGCGACGACGTCGGTCTTGCGCAGCGCGTCGAGCAGCGATGTCTTGCCGTGGTCGACATGGCCCATGACGGTGACGACCGGCGGACGCGAAACCATGTCCGCGCCTTCGTCGGAAGCACCTTTCAGGCCCTCCAGCACGTCGGATTCGGCGACGCGCTTGACGACATGGCCGTATTCGGTGGCCACGAGTTCGGCGGTGTCGGCATCGAGCACGTCGTTCGCCGTCACCATCATGCCGTTCTTCATCAGAACCTTGATGACGTCGACGGAGCGGCGCGCCATGCGGTTCGCAAGCTCGGCGACCGTGATGGTTTCCGGAACGGTGACTTCGCGCGGACCGGCGGGGCCGGCAGCCTGTTGCTGGTGACCTTTGTTGATGCGTTGCAGATGACGCTTGTACGCGGCGACAGAGCGGGTGCGCTCGCCCTGATCGTCATCGAGAGCGCGCGTAACCGTGAGCTTGCCGCGGCGGCGTTCGTCGCCCGGCGCCTTGCGCACGGCAGGCGTCTTCGGCGCGGCTTTGCCGGCGCTGGCCTTCTTCGTGCTTTCTTCTTCCTCTTCCGCAACAAGACGGCGGCGGCCCGGCGCTTCGGTGGCGGCACCCGTGCGGGCGGCAGCGGCTTCATTCTTGTCGCGGCGCGCCGCTTCTTCTTCGGCATGCTTGCGCGCCAGTTCCTCGGCGGCTTTGCGCTTGTCCTCTTCGGCCTTGCGGCGAAGCGCGGCTTCGCGCTCCTTCTGCAGCAGCGACTCTTCATCGGCGCGGCGGCGCGCATCGGCTTCGGCCTGACGGCGCGCTTCTTCTTCATGCACGCGCGCATCGGCCAGCGCGGCGCCGCGGCGCGCTTTCTCTTCGTCCGTCAACTGGCGCAGGACCACGCCGGGCCGCGACGCATCGCGCGCGGGAGTAGCGGCTTTCGCGGCGGGCTTCGCGGCTGGGGCTTCAGCGGCAGGCGCCTCTTTTTTCGGCGCAGGAGTCTTGGCGGCGCTCGGCGGATGGGCCGTGCGCTTCTTCTCCACCACCACGGCCTTGGTGCGGCCATGGCTGAAGCTCTGCTTGACGGTGGATGTCTCCGTCTTCTTCAGCGTGAGCGTCTTGGCAGGGCGCTTGGTATCGTTCGTATCGGTCATGCAATTCCTTCATGCGTGGGGTTCGAACCCACATCCGTTTTTCCGGAACGGAAGCCGGAGAGCCGGCCCGCTTCGAAGATCAATCGTTCGGCAAGCGCGCCCGCTTTGAGGGCGGCATGTATCACATTCTCGCGCCCCAAGGCCAAGCTCATTTCGGCGCTGGAAAGGCAGTCCACGACGGCGGGCTTCGCGCCCCGCGCATGCGCGACAGCGTAAAGCTTGCGCTTTCCGTCGCGCGATCCATCCGATGCTTCGATCAGCACCGGCGACGGACCGTTTGCTTCCAGAGCGCGTGTCACATTGTCGAAGCCCAGGATCAGCGCGCCGGAGCGCTTGGAGAGGCCAAGATCGTTCAGCATGCGCTGCACGATCTGCTGCTCGACAAGATCGGCGAGCGCCGGCGATACCTTCACGTTCGCTTTCGCGGCCTTGGAGAAAAGATTTTTCGCGATGGCGCGTTCCAGCACGGCGCGATCCGCGCTCACCCAGATTCCGCGCCCCGGAAGTTTCGCCGCGACGTCCGGCACGATCTGGCCATCGGGAGAGACGACGAAACGGACAAGCTGCGCGTCGTCGCGCACCTCGCCCGTGACGATGCACTTTCGCTCGCGCATCGCTTCGCGTTCTTCCCGGATGGCCATTGCCAGACTCAAACCGCCTCTTCTCCTTCGCCGTCCTCGGCGACTTCTTCTTCGGAGACTTCCGGCTCCGGCTCTTCCTCGACCCAGCCGGCCTTCACGCGCGCCGTCATGATGATGGCGTTGGCGTCTTCGGCGGTGAGGTTGAAGCCTTCGAGGAAGCCCGGAACGCGCACGCGCTCCTTCTCCTTGTTCGTCTCGTAATAGCCGATGAGATCGTCGGTGGCGCAGCCGGCCAGATCCTCGACCGTCTTCACCTCGTTCTCACCCAGCGCGACCGCGATAGCGGGCGTGACGCCGGCGACCTCGAGAACATCGTCATCGACGCCCAGCGACTTGCGCTTGTCGTCCAGTTCCTTGTTCTTCGCTTCGATGAATTCGATCGCGCGGGTCTGCAGTTCCTGCGCGGTCTCCTCGTCGAACCCTTCGACAGCGGCAAGCTCGTCCAGCGGCACGAAGGCGACGTCTTCGATCGAGGCGAAACCTTCCGACGCCAGCAACTGAGCAACGGTCTCGTCCACGTCCAGCGAATCCATGAACAGCGTGGTGCGCTCGGTGAATTCCTTCTGGCGGCGCTCCGATTCCTCGGCTTCCGTCATGATGTCGAGCTGCCAGCCGGTGAGCTGCGAGGCCAGACGCACGTTCTGTCCGCGGCGGCCGATGGCGAGCGAAAGCTGCTCGTCCGGCACCACGACTTCGGTGCGGTGCGTGTCTTCATCGAGCACGACCTTGGAGACTTCCGCCGGCGCCAGCGCGTTGACGATGAAAGTCGCCGCTTCGGTGTTCCACGGAATGATGTCGATGCGCTCGCCCTGAAGCTCCTGCACCACCGCCTGCACGCGCACGCCGCGCATGCCCACGCAGGCGCCGACCGGATCGATGCTCGAATCTTTCGAGATCACCGCGATCTTCGCACGGCTGCCCGGATCACGCGCAACGGCGCGGATCTCGATGATGCCGTCATAGATCTCCGGCACTTCCTGCGCGAAGAGCCGCACCATGAACTGCGGATGCGAACGCGACAGGAAAATCTGCGGGCCGCGGGTTTCGCGGCGCACATCGTAGATATAAGCGCGGATACGATCGCCGGTGCGGAACGATTCGCGCGGGATCATCTCGTCGCGGCGAACGACACCTTCGGCGCGGCCCAGATCGACCACGACCGAACCGAATTCCACGCGCTTGACGATGCCGTGGACGATCTCGCCGATGCGGTCCTTGTATTCGTCGTACTGGCGCTCGCGCTCGGCGTCGCGCACCTTCTGCACGATCACCTGCTTCGCCGTCTGCGCGGCGATGCGGCCGAAATCGATGGGCGGCAGCGGATCGGTGAGGAAATCGCCGACCTCCGCCTCGGGATTGATGCGCCGCGCCTCGCCCAAGGGGATCTGCGTCGCCTCGTTCTCCACCGGCTCCGCCACTTCGCGGAAGCGCATCAGGCGGATCTCGCCGTTCTTGCGGTCGATCTCGGCGCGGATGTCGTATTCCTGCCCGTATTTCGAGCGGCCCGCCTTCTGGATCGCCTGCTCCATCGCCTGCAGCACTTCGTCGCGGTCGATGCCTTTGTCGCGCGCGACGGTCTCGGCGACTTGCAGGAGTTCGGGGCGGGGATAGCTGGTGCTGGTCTGCATCTTGATCTCTCGGGAGCGAGCTCAGTCGGTCACGCGGAGGGGCGGCTTTGATGGGCGGCGAGCAGCTCGTCGGTGAGGACGTGCTTGGCGCGCGCGATATGCGCGAGGGGCAGCAGGATCGGGGCCTCGTCGACGAGGAGCTTCGCGGCATCGCCCTCGACGCCGAGAATGCGGCCGCGGAAGCGGAGCAGGCGAATCTCGCCGCTCTTGCGATCGATCTCGGCGCGGATGTCGTATTCCTGCCCGTATTTGGAGCGTCCGGCCTTCTGAATCGCCTGCTCCATCGCCTGGAGCACTTCGTCGCGATCGATCCCCTTGTCGCGCGCGGCTTGATCGGCGGCGGCGAGCAGTTCGGGCCGGGGATAGCTGGCTTGAAC
>JBQCJO010000266.1:0-10966 GCA_051952735.1 Rhizomicrobium sp. | reverse complement strand
GACCGCGGGCGTCTTGCCGGTCTCACGCAGGAAGTTGCGCGCGAAACTGCGCTCGCTCATATTGGCCCGCGCGGCGAGCGTGGCGACGTCGAGATCGCCAGACACATGCTCCGGAATCCAGCGCAGCAGACCGGACAACTTCCCTGTGGCCGCCGCTTCGGTTTTCAGATGTGCGCTGAACTGCGATTGCCCGCCGGGACGCATGAGGAACAGCACATGACGGCGCGCGACTTTCAGCGCCATGTCCTCACCATGATCCTCGCGGACGAGCGCCAGCGCGAGATCCATGCCCGCCGTGACGCCCGCCGACGTCCATACCTTGCCGTCGCGCACATATAGCGCGTCGGATTCCACCGTGGTCTCGGGATAGAGACGCGCGAGGAGTTCGACGGAACGCCAATGTGTCGTGGCGCGCCGGCCCTTCAGCAAACCGATGGCGGCGAGGAAGAAAGCGCCCGAGCAGATGGACACGACGCGGCGCGCACGCTTGGCCGCGGCGCGCAAGGCCTCGAGCAGCACGATGTCTTCCAGCGCCGCACGGATGTTGCCGCCGGCGATCATCAGCGTGTCGATTTTCTGCGGCAGGTCGCGATAGCTGCCATCGGCGACGACGCCAATACCGCCGGACGTGCGGAACGGGCCTTTCTTCTCCGCCAGCAACGTCAGCGCATAAGCGGGTTTGTCCTTCGGATACTCATCATTGACGCCCGCGAGCATCTGCATCGGGCCCACGACATCGAGCACCTGCGCATCGGCAAACGCCAGCATGACGACGGTTTTGGAGCGGGGCTTTTCCATGCCCCGGAATGTAGGGGCCCGCCCGCTTGGCGGAAATGACAATCAGCCCACTTTTTCCGCCAATCGGAGAGCAGCGGCAAAGCCTTCGACGGGAACCCCGGCCTCTGTGCGGGGCGATGCGGGCATCAGGCCGGCGACATCCAGCCCTGCGCGCCCGGTTTGTGCGCGCAGATAGTTCTCGGAATGGCGCCAGCGGCGTTTGGGGCCAAGTTCGAAGCCCTCGCCATCTTTTTTCTCGACCGTGAACAGAAACATGCCGTCCTCGGCGAGGCGTGTGGCAACACTGGCGAAGAGGTTTTCCAGATCCCCGAGATAGACGACGGTGTCGGCGGCGAGAACGAGATCGTATTTGTGTTGGAACGCCGCCAGTCCGCTTTCGATGTCACCGACGGCGAGCGTGTTGTAAATGCCGAGCGCGCGCGCCTTCTCGATCATCGCGGGCGAGAGATCGACACCATCGAGCCGCGCGGCCATGTCCTTGAACACGATACCGGCCAGGCCCGTGCCGCAGCCGAGGTCGAGGATCGACAGATCGCTCTGGCGCGGCAAAACGAAGGACGCCAATTCGCGCAGGATTTCCGGCGCGCGATAGCCGAGCTGCCCGCGCATGCGCGCGTCGTAGTCGATCGAGAATTGATCGAACAGATGACGCACATAGCGCGCGTCCGAGCGCGCCTGCCCTTTCGCGGCTTCCGCCTGCGCGATGGTATCGCGCAATGCATCGGACGGCTCTTCGATCTGTGCGAAAGCTTCGAGCGCTTTCTCCGGTTCGCCTGCATCGAGCCATGCACGGCCAAGACCGAAGCGCGCGTCGTCCAGCGACGGATCAAGGCGCAGAGCGCGCTGAAACTCGCCGATGGCGGTCGGCAGCGTTCCGGCAGCGCGCAATGCTTCGCCGAGCGAGACGGCGGCCAATGCCACCGAGGGGTTGAGCATCGCCGTCTCCCGCGCCACGCGCACGGCTTCGCTTGCATCATGCGCGGCAAGCAAAGCGCGCGCGAGCGTGAAGCGCGCGAGCAAGCCGCCGCGCCCCTGCTCGATCAGGTCGAACAACAACGTGGCGGCTTCCTTGGCGCGGCCTTGCGCGATCAGGTCTTCGGCGGTGTCGAGCGGGTTGCCGTCAGCTTGCAAGCGTGCATTTGCCGTTGTTGAGGACCACCAGGTCGCGCTCCTTCACCTTCGAGCGGAAGGAGACGATGTTTCCGTCCACCCACATCTCGGTGACGATCGTCTCGCCGGGAAACACCGGTGCCGAGAAACGCACGTCGAAGCCCGTGATCTTGGTGGGATCGAATTTGCAGATGGTGGAGATCACCGAACGGCAGGCCGTGCCATAGGTGCAGAGGCCGTGCAGGATCGGCTTGGGAAAGCCCGCCATCTTCGCGACGTTCGGATCGCGATGCAGCGGATTGCGGTCGCCGGAGAGCGCATAAAGGAACGCCTGGTCCGCGCGCGTGTCCGCTTCGTGCACCACTTCGGCCGCGCGCGTCGGAAGAATATGCGGTTCCGGCGCGCCGTCCTTCGGACCGCCGAAGCCGCCATCGCCACGCGCGAAGGTGGTGTTGACCAGCGTGCAGAGCTTGTCGCCCGACACTTTGTCTTTCATGACGCGTTCGGTGACGATCACCGCGCCTTTGTCCTTGCCCTTGTCGAACGCGCCGATCACGCGCTCGTCGAGCAGAACATCGGCCGCGATGGGGAGCGGCTTGTGCATGGTGATGCGCTGCTCGCCATGCACGACCATCAGGTAATTGATGTCGGCCTTCGCCAGCAGGCTGCCCGCGCCCCAGCCGATCACGGTGGCCATCGTCGGCACCGTCTTGAGACCGTTCTCATAGACGAAGGGAAGCTCGTTCATGTTCATCGGGTCGCGCATGAAGCCGATGCCCAGCGCATAGAGCATCGTCTCGCGATCGCGATAGCTGGCGGCCACGCCCGTGGATTTCGCCTGCATGAGCTCGTCATATTTGATGGGCATGTCCGTCGTCCTCGATGTTTCCGCGGCGGGAGTAGAGCGCCAGAAGCCCGCTCCCCGCAAGCGCGGCCGCGTGGTACTAATGAGACGGAACGTCACCGGAGAACGCCATGACCTATCGCTGCTTCAACGTCGAGATCGCGGACGGGATCGCTCACATCCAGCTCAAGCGCGGCGACGAGCTGAACACGATGGTGCCGGAATTCTGGCGCGAATTGCCGGAGATCGTGAAAGACATTGACGCAGGCGCAAAGGCGCGCGTCATCGTCATCTCCTCCACCGGCAAGCATTTCTCCGGCGGCATGGATTTGTCGGTGTTCACCAGCGGCAACAGTGCGGGCACCTCTGCCGCTGCGTCAAAGGACGAGCGCGGCCGTGTGCGCGCGAATTTGCGTCTCTCGATTCTGGACATTCAGGAGACGTTCAATGTGCTGGAGCGCGCGCGCATGCCGGTGCTGATGGCGATTCAGGGCGGCTGCGTCGGCGGCGCGGTGGATTTCGCGAGCGCCTGCGATTGCCGCTACGCGACGGAAGATGCGTTCTTCGTCATCCAGGAGATCAACATCGGCATGACGGCGGATGTCGGCACCTTCCCGCGCCTGTGCAAGCTGATGCCCGAAGGCATGGTGAAGGAACTGGCTTATGCCGGCCGCCGCCTGCCCGCGAAGAAGGCGATGCAGTTCGGCCTCGTGAACGACGTGTTCGCGACGCAGGAGGAGATGCTGAAGCATGTGATGGCGCTGGCGAAGGACATCGCCGAGACATCGCCGCTCGCCGTGCACGGCTCCACGGTGATGATCAATTATGCGCGCGATCATTCCACCGCCGACGGCCTCGACTATATCGCGATCTGGCAAGCGGGCATGTACAACCCCGAAACGGACATGCGCGAAAGCTTCGTGGCGAAGGCGGAGAAGCGCACAGCGAAATTCGCTGACCTGCTGCCGCTGCGCAAAGGGCTTGGCGCGGTTTAACGCGGGCGGATCACGTTGAAGTGCATCGGCTTTCGCACGCGGAAGCCGAGCTTTGCGTAGAGATGCTTGGCGGAGGCGTTCTCCGTCTTCACATGCAGGATCGGGATCTTGCCGTCGGCGATGATCTCGCGCGCAAGAATCGTCATGAGCTTGCCCGCATAGCCTTTGCCCTGATGATCCGGATGCGTGCACACCGCGCTGATCTCGCGAAAATCCGTGAGCGACATGCGCTGGCCGGCCATCGCCATGAGTCTGCCGTCGGCGCCGCGCACGCCCAGATATTTGCCCATGCCGATGGTGCCGTGTTCGAAGGGACCGGGCTGGGTCAGCTTGGTGAGCGCGACCATCTCCGGCACGTCTTTGTCCGAGAGAAGCAACGGCGCGATGTCGCCGCCGGGATGAAAATCATCGCACACCATCTGGTCGATGAAGCGCGAAACCACAATCTCCCAATCGTCCGGCACCGCGACTTCGAAACCCGTCGCGAGTCCCACGATCTCTCCCGGTTGCGTTAAGGCGCGCAGATCGGCGAAGGCTTGCGGCGACGGCTCGCGGATCGCCGACAACGGCGAGATATCGCTGGGATAACGCGCGGCGAGCCCGTTCACGCGCGCCATCGCGCGGTGGCCGGTGGCGAGTGAAGACCAGATGGGATTTTCGAGCGGGGTGAAATCGGTCATGGCGGACTCGGAATATGGAGGCCGCGGGTTCTGATTTGAACTGCGTTAAACGCAAACCCGTTCCTTGCTAGCGGGCCACCACTTCGCGGTGCGGCAGCATGACCGCGGGGCCTTCCGCCCAGACATCGGTCAGCGGCACGCCATGCTTCTCGATCACGCCTTGCGCGTGCTCATAGCCTTCCGCAACGGCCTGATCGAATTTCTTCCAGTCGCGCAAGCCGATATCCGGCAGCGGCGGCTCGAACAGATAATTCACCTGATCGCGCACGAGGCGGCGCTGCGCTTCCGAACCGACCGTGCCCGAACGCATCAGGATGGAAAGAATGGACGGTGAGCCGCGCATACGCTGCCACACCAGCCACCACCATGGACGCTCGCCGTAGCGCTCGTCGGTCACGCGGATATCGAGTTCGCCGGTGACGTCGGAGGCGATGATCGGCCCCGACTGGCGCTGCGCCATCACATCCACCGGCAAGTTGTTCATCACGCCGCCATCGACCAGCAAGTGACCGTGATGTGTGACCGGCGGAAGGATTCCCGGCAGGGCGACGCTGGCGCGCAACGCACGCCAGAGCGGTCCGGCGCGGTGCACATGAATGCGGCCTGAGGTCAGATCGGAAGACACGCAGAAGAACGGGCGCGGCATCTCCTCGATGCGGATGTCGCCGAAATGTTCGCGCAGAAGCTCTGACACCTTCTTGCCGCGCACCAGCGCGATGAGCGGGATCGTGTAATCGGACAGCGGATTGGACTTCACGAACACTTCGCGCGTGCGCGCCATCAACTCGTCGAGGCTCCATTCCAGCGCGAGGCCGGCGGCGATGATGCCGCCCATGCTGGTGCCGCCGAGATTGTCGAAGGGGACGCCTGCTTCCATCAGCGCCTTGATGACGCCGATATGCGCAAAGCCGCGCGCGCCGCCGCCCGCGAGCACAAGACCGATCGCGCGGCCGGAGATGAACCGCGCAAGGCGCTGAATGTCGCCCATATTGTGCGCGCGGACATGATGATGGGATTCGAACAATCCGCTGCGCAGCGCGAAATGCTCCGGCAATTCTTCGGAGCGCCCGGATCGATGCAGCAGAAGAAGCTGCGGCAATCCCGTCGCGCGTTCCTTGAAGGCGGGCAGATCGAGCGGGCGGAGCGGCAGCGGCTTGTCGGAATCGGCGAGCAGCAGAATGCGATCCGCTTGCCGCAAACAAAGCTGCGTCCACGCGCTGTCCGGCGCATCGCCACGATAGAAGACTACGTCGTGCGCCGCCTCGAAGGCGTTGAACCATTCGGCGGATTGTTCTGCGGAATTCGCGTCGAGCACCGCGGCCTTTGATCCCATCTGCACGAGAACGCTGGCGATGCGCCGCGCGATGGGCTCATCACCGAGGCCTTCCTGCAGCGGAATCAGGGCAAACGCCTTGGGACGTACGGCATCGGAGGGATTTTGCGTCGTGTCCTGCAGCCGCTTCACCAGCACGCGCATGAGATTCATCATCACCAGCGGATGCCGCCCGATCAGCGACTCGAATCCTTCCGGACTGATACGCAGAAGCTCGGTGTCGCGCAGCGCCACAAGCTGCGCCGAATGAGAGTCCTCGCCGGAGATCAGCGACATCTCGCCGACGGTTTCGCCCGCCGGAATGTGTGCGACGAGACGCTTGCCGCCCTTTTCGTCATCGACGAAGACGCCAAGCGATCCGGTGACGACCAGAAACAGCGCGCGGTCATTCTCGCCGTCGCGCTTGAGCAGCATGCCGCCCGGCAATCCGAACCAGTTGGCTTCCGACAGCAACCGACGCAACGCCGCGTCGCCGACATCGGCGAGCAATGGAAAGCCGCGCAGGCGCTCGCGCAGGGAATCCGGATAGACGGTCTCGCGGCCAACCTTGAAGGAAGAAATGAAAGCCATGTTCACAGCACCGGCCATCCTTCTACCTCACCAGGCGGTCCAGCCGCCATCGACGGCGAGATCCGCGCCGGTGACATAGGCGGAAGCCGGGCTTGCGAGAAACAGGAGAGGACCGGCGATTTCCGATGCCGCGCCGGTGCGGCCCAGCATGGTCTTGGCGGCAAGGCGTGCGGCGAAGGCAGGGTCTTTCGCGGCAACCGCACTTTGGGGGAAAGGACCAGGCACCAGCGCATTCACGCGGATTTTTTCCGGACCGAGTTCGGCGGCGAGGTGACGGGTAAGCTGCAAAAGCGCGGCCTTGGCGGGACCATAGTGAAGCGGACTGGCTTGTTCCGGCTTGGCATAGATGCGCGAGTCCGGCGCGACGTTCCCATACATGGACGCGACATTGACGACGCTCGCCTCGCCCGTGCCCGCGACCGCGGCGCGCAACGCGGGAAGCGCAGCGCGCACCAGTTCGAACGCCGCCGTGACGGCGCTGCGATAGGTCTGGTCGAAGGCATCGGCTGTCAGCGATCCGAATGGTGCGGGCGTCATCGACACGGCGTTGTTGACGAGAATGTCGAGCCGCGGGCGCGACGCCATGAACGCTCGCGCGCGCGCGAAGTCGGCGACATCGAATGCCGCGCGTTCGACGGAAAGGTTCTGCGCTTTCAATTCGCTTTCGAAGGCTTTCAGCTTCGCATCGTCGCGGCCGTTGAGAATCACATGCGCGCCCGCTTCACAGAGCGCGCGAACCATCGGCTTGCCGAGATGGCCGGCAGCACCGGAGACGAAGGCGACGCGGCCCGTGAGATCGAAAAGCTTCGGCACAGCCGTCATTTCGGCCATTCCGCCGGATTGAGAAGCTGCGCGGGCACGCGCGGCACAAGACGCTCGATCTCCGAGCAATCCTCCGCCGACAGGGGCAAACGCGTGGACAGGCGCAAATTCATCTCGAGCTGATTTTCCGTTTCCATGCCAACGACGACACCATCGATCCAGTCCTGGCCGCGCGCGTAAGCAAGGCAGAGATCGGCCGCATTGGTGCGTTCGAACTGGCGCGCGAGCTCCGATACGAAATCGACGAGATCTGGCGCGTTCACGCCGTCAATCTTGGGCCACACCGCCGGATCGTCCGCGGCAAGGATACCCTGAAGGAAAACGCTGCGCGCATGGACGGTGAGATGCGCGCGCTGCCGGATGCGATCGATGACGCCGCTTTCGCGCCAGCGCCAGTCCAGCAGGTTGAAAGGCAACTGGACGTGGCTGACATCGGTGCAATCGAGCGCGGACAGCGTTTAGGCCGGCGTTTGCACGGAGACACCGAGAGACAACATCGTGCCCTGCTCGAGATGTTCGATCAGGCGCTCCCATACCCAACCGTTGAACGCGAACATGTGCGAGGCGCGATGCAGAAGCAGGCAATCCAGCTTTGCGCGCCGCAGCGCGAGCAGCGAAGCCCAGATGCTGCGATCCACGGCTTCGCGCACGTCTTCGCGCGATGCATTGGGCCCAAGTTCGCTCAGCGGCGAAAGCTTGGTGACGGTTCGCGTGCCTTTGCGGGTCTCAAGCGCTTCACCGAGACGGTTTTCGCTCTCGCCATAGGCGCGCGCGGTGTCGAATTTGGTGATGCCAGCGTCGGCGGCGCGGTGGACAAGCTTCAGCGCCGCGCCATGCGAAGGCATGCCGGTGCGGTTGGCCGCGCCATAGTCGAGGCCCAACTGGACCGAGCCCAGCACCAGTTCGGCCGGGCGAGCGTCGCGCATCGCGAGAAAGCCTTTATCCCCGCTTGCAGCCTAGGCCGTTATAGTAAATGAGGCGTTACTTCGGGAACTTCGGGCTCAGTCCTGGCCCAGGATTTTCCAGAGGCTGGCGCAGGAGAAGATGATTTCCTCTCCGACCATGAAGTCTCCCCGCAGGAAGATGATGGAGCGGGTCCGCCGCGTCAGCGTCGGCTGAACCTCGACGATCTCCCCCAGCCGCGCGCCGCGGATGAACTGGCTTTGCATGTTGAGCGTCACGACATCGGCCCGGTCGCAGGCATCCCAGGCCGCCTGCCCCATCGTCATGTCGGCCAGCGTCATCAGCATGCCGCCATGGATCACGCCGCGCATGTTCACATGCCGCTCGTCCACGACGAAGGCATAGCGGCGATCGAGCTTCTCTCCGATCTCGTACAAGGGGCCGACAAAATTCTCGAACGGATCGATCAGCTTGGTTTCGCGATAGCCCGCGAGCTTTGCCGGAAGCGCACTCATCCTTCAGCGCCGCTGATCTTCCAGACCCCGCTGCCCACCATCAGAACGCGCTCACCGCAGACAAGCTCGCACGACAGGAACACGATCGTTCGCGTGCGACGTGTCACGCGCACGCGGCTTTCGATGACGTCGCCGAGCTTGGCGGGCGCGACGAAATCGCAGGTGAGCGACACGGTCGCCGTGCCCTTCGCATCGGAGATGAGGCGGGAAGTGCGGCTCATGGACGTATCCATGAACGTCATCAGCATGCCGCCATGCACGCTGCCCGATCCATTCATGTGCTGCTCGGCGGCCGCGAAAGCGAAGCGCTTCACCGCGCCGTCTTCCAGGTCCTTCAGCCGGTAGAGCGGCCCAACATATTTGTTGAAGCCGCCGGTCGAGGCGATTTCGGCATCTTCAGGGATGCCAGCGGGTCGGTTCGTCATGAGTCGTGCGCGGATTGCGTGCCTGATCCGTGATATGCAGTTTCCCGCTGCAGCGCAACATTGCGTGATCATGCGCGGTTTTGGCGCTTTCCGTCCCGGCCGCGCGCATTGGAAACATGAAATCGCCACACTAGACTGGCACCCCGATTACGAGGGGGACAGGCGGCAGACATGTGTCCGCGCCCATAAGCACGAGGAATACGGAAATCCCATGACGAAGAATTTGCTCCGCGCCGCGTTCATCGCCGCGCTCATGTCGACCGCGTCGGTCGCTGGAATGACGCTGGTTGCGACGCCCGCGCTCGCCGCCGATCAGGTCAGTAAGGAAGTCGCCAAGGATCTCAAGGCAGCGCAGGACGCGATCGCGGCCAAAGACAACGCGACCGCGATGGCGCAGATCAAGGCGGCTCAGGCCGTTTCCGACCGCAAGCCCTACGATGATTTCGTGATCAACCGCTTCCTGTCGGCGATTGCCGCGCAGCAGCAGGACTTTGCCACGGCCGCGACGGCGTATGATTCCTTCATCGCAACGCCCTATTTCAACGACCTGAAGCCGGAAGAGCAGAAAGCTTCTATTCACGACGCCACCATCGTGGCCCAGAACGTCAAAAACTGGCCGAAGGTGATCGAATACGGCAAAAAGCTCGAAACGATGCAGGGTCTGGATGACATCATGGAGACGATGCTCGCCATCGCCTACTACCAGACCAAGGACAACGCCAACGCGGAGAAATATGCGCAGATGGCGATCGATGCGGCCAAGGCGAAAGGCAAGGAGCCGGAGCCGAACGCTCTCATCATCATGAGCAACGTCCAAGGCAAGAATAATCCCGATGCCGCACGCTCGGCGATCGAAGCCTTGGTCCTTTCCAGCAACAATCCGGACGACTGGGGGCATCTCATCGACGACGCGCTGAGCCACAAGGGCACCAAGGCGATCGACGCGCTTTTCCTTTTCCGTCTGCGCAACGCTGTCGGAGCATCGAAGGCGGAGGACCTGACGATGCAGGCCGGTCTCGCATCGCAGCAGCATCTCGATAAGGAAGCCGCGGAAGTTCTCGAAGGTGGTATCAACAGCGGCAAGCTCACTTCGGGGCAGGCGACTGGCCTCTCCGCAGCGCGCAATGCCGCGGCGAAAGACGCCGGCGTGCTGAACTCCGTGGCCGCCGCCGCGAACAGCTCCAAGAGCGGTCAGGCCGCGCTGTCTCTTGCCGAAGACTACTGGGGTTATGGCCGTTACGCGGACGTCGAAACCATGGCGCGCCTTGCTTCCACCAAGGGTGGCCTGAAAGACCCGGGCGAAGCCACCATGCTGCTCGGCATGGCGCAGGTGATGCAGGGCAAGACCGCCGAAGCCCAGACGACGCTTGGCGGTGTTACCGGCGCTGAGCCTCGCACGCGCGGCGCACATCTGTGGTCGCTTTACGCGCAAGTCAATGCCAAAGGCGCCGCCGCTCCGGCTGCGCACTAAGTGCATGAAGGGGCGCCCGCGCGGCGCCCCTTTTCTTATTTGCAGGACGGCGTGATGGGCATTCTGCTCGGTTTCGTGCCATTCATCGTGTTCGCCTTGCTGAGCGGCATTTCGATCAGCCTTGCGCTGTGGCTCGCCTTCGCGGCGGCGTTCGCCATCGGCATCCGCGATTTCCTGCACGCCAAGATGATCCGCCTGCTCGATCTCACCTGCCTGATGCTGTTCGCGATGCTGGCGCTCTATACCGGCTTCATCCAGCCGAGCCTTCCGGTGCAGGCGGTGCGTATGATCGCCGACATCGTGTTGCTGCTGCTCGCGCTTGTCTCGATGGCGCGGAAGATTCCCTTCACCGAGCAATATGTGCGCGATGAATTGCCGGAGCGCCTGTGGGGCACGCCTGCCTTCGTGCGCGCGACTTATATCCTGAGCGCGGTGTGGGCCGCGGCGTTTCTGGTGATGGCGGTGGCGGACGGCCTTACCACCTTCGAGCACCAACTCTC
>JBQCJO010000265.1:0-7205 GCA_051952735.1 Rhizomicrobium sp. | reverse complement strand
GGCAGCATGGTGGCGCCGCGCACCAGCAATTGCCGCGGCACCTGCAACAAGAAATCGCGATAAGTGCGTCCCGCCGCATAGAGTGGCTTGAGCGGCTGCTGCGCGATATCGCGCATCCGGAAGCCTTCCGGCAGCTTGTGGCACAGCCACAACACGCTGCCGCCCATGCCGATAACGCGGCCGAGCAGCAGCCCTTCGCCGCTCATGCCGACATAGGCCAGCGCGATCTGCGCGACGGCGGGCAACACCGTCTGCGAGAACTTCGAGATCGACACGGCCGTGTATTGCGCGGCGCGCGAATGCGCGTAGGAAAGAACATTGACCAGCGTCGTCAGCGTTGTTCCCACAAAGCAGTAATAATAGAAATCCGCGGGCAAGAGCCGCTCGAAAATGTGCGGGAAAACGTGCTGAACCGCGGCCACCGCGCCGATGATGAAAACAGGCGTGACGAAGCTCAGATAGAAAGCAAGCCAGTAGAGCGCGGTCGCGATACGGCGGCTGCGCGGCAGCACCACCGCGACCTCGTAGCAAAGCCCGCCGATCGCGCCGCCGATGGTGCTGATCGTCAGCATCAGCGAGAACACGCCGAACGCAGCGGGCGAGAACAGCCGCGACAGCAGCGGCGCCGTCGCGATCAACGCCACCTGCGCCGCGATGCTGCCCGACGTCAGGATGCCGACATGGCGCGCTTCAGGACGCCGCGACAGCTTCCGCAGTTTCTGCGCGATCCGCGCCATACAAAACGCCCTTCAGATACGTCGCATCCGGTTTGCGCCAGCCGAGAAGCCGCGCCGGAACGCCACCGTAAATTCCGCAAGATTGAAGCTCACCGCGCACAACCGCGCCCGCCGCGACAACGCAACCGTCGCCGATCACCGCGCCGTCGAGCACGCGCACGCCGGCGCCCAGCCACACATCATTTCCGATATGGATGCCGCGCTTGCTCAGCGGCTGGTCGGCAATCGGCCCGCCGTCCAGTGCGGTGCCGTGATTGGCCGGGATGATCACGCAATGCGCAGCGATGCGGACATTGTCGCCGATGGAAAGCCCGCCATGCCCGTAAAGCACGCTGTAGGGATTCACGCTGCAACGCGCGCCCAGGCGGATGAATCCGCCATAGGACAGAAGCATCGCGCCGGGATGGATGGTGGAGCGCGCGCCGATGCGGATCGCACCGCCAAGCTCCCGGCTCACTTTCGCGCCGGGCATGATGATCGCTCCATGTCCCACCGCGACGCCGGACATCGAAGCGCGCGCCAATGTATAAAGCCTGCGCGCCCTACGCCGCGCGACTTGCCAACGAGAAGTCACGTCGTTCTTTCTCCTCACCCAGAATGATGGTTTCGAAGCCGTCGATCATGCGATCGAGGGTGAACCGGCGCGCCACCAGCGCCCGCGCCCGTGCACCGAGCGCTTCCGCCAGCTCCGCTTCGTCGCGCAGCCGGATCAGCGCGTTGCGCCATGCCTCGAAGTCGTCCAACGGCACCAGCATGGCGGCGGCATCGCCGTCTTCCTCGCACAGCGTCTCGCGCTGCATCGGGATATCGCTGCAGATGATGGGCAGGCCTTCATGCATCGCTTCGAGAATGGAGTTGCTCTGGCCTTCAAACAGCGAGGTCTGCACGAAGCCGTCTGCCGCGCGCAGAAAATCCCGGATGCGCGCGTGCGGAAGATTGCCGAGGAAATGGATGCGGTCGCCTGCGCCCAGATCGTGCGCCAACGCTTCGCTGGCCGCGCGCAACCGTCCGTCGCCCGCGATGGCCAGGCGCAGGCGCGGCGTGGTCGCCATCACGCGCACCATCAGGTCGTAATTCTTCTGCGGCTCGAACCGGCCGCTGGCAACGAGCAGCGGAAAGTCTTCGGGGATGCCGAAGCTTTCGCGCGCTTGCGCCTTCTGCATGACGGAGGGTGTCCATTCGATCCCGTTGTTCACCACCGAAAGCCGCTCGCGATAGCGGCGCGGATAGGCGGCGAAGGAATCCTTCACCGCGTGCGAGACACAGACGATGGGACCGTAAACGCCGCGCGCGCCGAGAAACTCATCCAGCACGCGCATGGCGCGGCCGAAGGTCGGGCCGGGCGAACGTTGCGACGCGACACGCAGCTCCGTTCCGGCGGCGGCTGCCGCCGACAAGCCCAGGATGTTCGCCAGCGGCAGAAAGCCCACCACCGCATCCGGCCGCGCCGCGCGCAGCATGTCGGTCAGACGGAAAAACAGATGCGGAATGTCCAGCGGCGTGAGACGCGTTTTGTCCAGAATGACGCGCACGCCCGGCTCGCCGCGATAGCACGGCGTTTTCTCATAGAGAAACCACACCTCCGTTTCGTGGCCGCGCAGCCGCAATTGCCGCATCAGCCGCATCAGCGCTTCCTGCGCGCCGGCGGCGTTCATGAACGAAACGATCCCGATGATTTTTTTTGGCATATCACCCTCTTCCAATGGCGCTTCTCAAATCCAATGGGCTTCCTTCGCGATATCGACGGGCGCGATGGAAAGGCCCGGAACGTCTTCCAGATCAGCGGTCATCGCGCTTTCGTGCAGCGCCGCAAGGCCACCCGGCAACTTGTGCAGCGCGTAATCGCCATCGAGATTGTTCGCGTAGAAATCGCTCAGATCCCACGCATAGATCGCCGCGCGCTCCTGCAGCTCCCCGGTGCGGGCGTCGTCGCGCGGGATAGCGGTGCGCGCCATCTGCACGATGTCGAAATCGAGGCAGTAGGGCTGCGCTTCCATGAAGGGCCGGCGCTGCAGAAGCTGCCACGTGCGATCGAACAGCGCATCATTGGCGACATACGGCACGCGGCCCGCGGCGTAGTTGCCCCAATGCAGATGCGCGACGCCGCCGATGGCGCCCGCATCCGGATCGTGGCGAAAGCGATAGAGCGCGCGAAATCCGAGTTGCAGGAAATGCCAGCGATAAGGACGCAGCAAACCCGTGTCGCTGTCCAGCAAGGCATCGCTGCGCGCGAGCACCATCTTGGGCGGCGGCAAGCGATTCTTCTCCGCCAGATCGGGACACAATCGCCAGAGAGAAAGGATGATGGAGGGGATTCCGCCGATCCAATGGCCGATGCGCCAGGCATGATGGGCGAAGTACCATGGCCAGCGCGGCCGCCCCGTGCGGTCGTCGAGCAATTCCTTCTTGCTCCAGCCATGCGGCCGCAACACGTCGCGATGACAGGGCGTGCCATGGGTCTGCAAAAGATTGAGAACGCCCAGCACATAGGCCGTCTGATGCACATTCAGCGGCGGCCCGTTGCCGATGCCGATCTTGCCGGCGAGCGTGTGCCGCGCCAGGAGCCGCACCAGCCGTTCATTCGCGTCGGGCGCCAGCAGATCCATCCGCCCGATGAGGCGCAGCGCGTAAAGCACATCGCACACCGACACGACATCCACATCGCTGTCCGACACGCCGTCTTCGATCCAGAAAGCGAGCGCGCGCGGCGCATGGCGTCTGAGATAATTCATGATGCTGTGCTGCAAGCTGTTCATGCGGCTTTCCGGCTGTTGCGCGATTTGCGGTCAAGAATCCCCCGATAGATGGCGGCGATGCGTTGCGCGTGAAGCGAGGGCGCCAGCGCGGCGACGGTCTCCTTGCCGTTTTCCGCAAGCGTGCGTGCGTAAGCAACATCGTCCAGCAAGCGCCGCGTCGCATATTCCCAGGCCGCGCCGTCATGCGGATCGCAGAGCACGCCATTCTCGCGGTCGCGCACCAGTTCTTTCAGCCCGCCATCGGTGGACACCGCCACCGGCACGCCGAGCGCCAAAGCTTCCAGCACATTGCGCGCCAGCGGTTCATCGACGGCCGGCGCGATGACGACGTCGCAGGCCGCCATCCATTTCTCCACCGGCCGCACGAAGCCGGGGCGGATCAGGCGCTGTTGCAGACCGAGCGTCTCGATCTTTTCGTCGAGCAGATGATCGTAAGGCTCCGCCCGCGCGCCGCAGGCAAGGCCGAAAACGGGCCGCCCATCGGCGGTTTGCGCAATCGCCGCAACCAGATCGGCGAGCACATGCGTGCGCTTGCGCTCGATATGGTTGCCGAAGACGCCAATCAGCGCGGCATCCGGAGGAAGCACCAGTGTGGCCCGCACATGGGCGCGCGCATTGCGGGCTTCATCGTCCGAGATATGCAGATCGAAGGAATTGTATTCGACAACCGTCTTCGCCTGCACCCATTCGGGCAGCTTCTCGAAACTGTAGCGGGACACGGCGACCACGGCACGGGCGACGCGCAGCGAAGTCTTCACCGACCAGCTTTCGCGGAAGTTGGAGCGCCAATGCGCCACCAGCGCCGTCGATGTCGCAAAGCACGGCACCGACCATCCGCGCAGCATCGCGATGTCGTTGGTGTGGACGATATCGAGTCCCAGATCGTTGATCGCGGCGCAGCTCGCGGGGAAGGCGCGGATCTGCCCGATGTGGAAACGGTCGGGCCGGGAATAGCCGGGAACGGCAGTGAACACCGGCAGATGCGCAACAGGAAGCCCGAATGCCGCCGCCTCTTCCGCCACTCGCCCGCCGCCGCCATGGACGAGGATGTGAACCTCGTGACCGATCTCCTTGAGCGCGCGCGCCAGCACCAGCGACGACGCGGTGCTGCCGCCGAAGCGATCCGCTGCATAGGGGAAACCGATGGTGAAGGTGTCGCGCATGGCCGCCCTCATGCACTCAACCGGGCGGTCTGCGCGGCCAGCGGCTTGCGCACCAGTCCCGAATAGGCGCGGTGGCGGCGCACCACGATCAACGGCGCATCCACGCTCTTGCAGAAGCCGGCCCAGATTTCGTTGTCGCCGACATCGTCGGAGATCAGCAGGCCGCCGGGCCGCAACGCACGCCACAATCTCGGATAGGCCCAGCGGCGTCCTTCCTGCGTCTTGTCGGAATCGTAGTGGATGAGGTCGTAGCCGTTCGAGAGCTGCAACGCGCGCGGTATTCCGCGCCGGTCGGAATGGCGCAGCAGCGTCCAGCGCGCGCGCATGTCGTCCGGCACAGCCGCACCCACCCAGGAACTGCCAATGAGGAATGGATAAGGCATGTCCACGCTCACCAGTCGTCCGCCCGTCCGCTCGGTGGCCTTGAGAAACGCCAGCGAAGACCAGCCCAGTGCCACGCCGGTTTCCAGAATGTCGCGCGCGCCAAGTCCCACCGCGGCGGAATAGGCAAGGCGCAGATCCGACGACCCGGCCAACCCCAACTGGTGAAACGGCACCGTCAATCGATCGATGCGACGCCGTCCGCGCTCAAAGAGCGAGGGATGCACGGCGCGTGGATCGTGAATGAGATTGTTCAGCCCGACAGCGCGCAGCGCCGTGACAAGATCGCATGCTTGCGTGCCATAGATCGCTTCGGTTTCCGCGGGCGAGAAGAAGCGCAGCTTTCGCCCCGTGATGCGGCGGCTGAGCCGGTCGGCGTAATAGGGCCATACATCCGTCTGTGTGAGATGCGAGGCCACTGCGATCATCTTGTAGGCAAGCGTGCGATAGAAACGGGCGTGCATGATCGTTCCTCAAGAAGGTTGAAGCGGCGCGGCATAAGCGGGGACGGGAACGCGGCGGCGCACTGCCGCTCTCAGGCGCGGCATGACGGGCAGACGCGCATTTACGCAGCCATGCGTGTAAAGGCATGCCAGCACCGCGAAGATCCACGCGATGTCGGTGTGCTTGAACGCGACCGTCACCGAGAAATTGTTCAGCAGGAACACGAAGAAGAAGATGCTGAACGCGGCCCAGGCCGGCTCGCCGGGCTCGCGCAGCACGCGCCGCGCAACGCGGAAGACCGTGACCAGTACGAACACGGCGAACAGCAGGACACCCGGAACGCCCAGATCGAGCCAGACATCGAGATAGCCGTTGTGGCCGTGCGACGGCAGCCGCGCCCAATCGAGCACATATTCGCGCACGCCACCGGCGCCGGCATCGGTCCAGAACGCGCGATAACCCGCGCCGAGAATGGGATGCGTCGCCTTCGCCACCGCGATCGCGCCGGTCCACAGCGAGGTGCGTCCCGAGAAGGTATCGTCGCGGCCCATCTGCGCGATGATGAAGTCGAAAGACAATGCGGCTGCCGCCAGAACGGCGAAGCCGAGCGCCAGCGTGATCGTCAGTTTGATCCCGCTCGACAGCCGCTTGTTGCGCAGCACCGCGATCAGGAACATGAAGGCGAAGCCGCCCATCATCATCAGCCAGCTCGCGCGCGACTGGGATCGAATGCTGAGAAACAGGAAGATGGCGATGGTGGCCCAACGCATCGGCTGTTCCCACCAATGCCGTGGCCGCACATAGACGGACACCGTGACGGCTACGGCAGCGATGCGGCCAAGAATGGCCTTGTGCCCGTAAACGCCCTTCCACGAACCGGTGTTGATCATCGAATGCTCGATCGCCTGCTGCGGATCGAGCGCGGTGTAGAGAAGACTGAAAACGCCGCCGACGAACAGCGCGAGCAGAAGCCGGCGCAGGAAATCTTCCGGCGACAGGCGCTGTGCGATGTAGATGCAGAACACGCCTGTCATCGCCAACGCTGCCGCACGGCGGAACGTCGTGCCGGGGTCCACGCTCCAGGCGACCGACAGCAGCGGCAGCGCGAACACCGCGACAAGCAGCGGATTGGCCTTCACCGTATCGAGCATCCGCCCCGGGCGCCGCGCCAATATCACGAGCGCGACGCAATAGACCGCCAGCGCCGAAAACAGCGAGCCGGGGTTGGAGTCGTTCAGCGCATCGTCGCTGCCGGAGGATCCGATGAGCACAAGCGGTTCCAGCGCCTGCGTCACCAGCATCAGCGCAATGAAGATGTAAGCGCTTTCCAGTCGCCCCGGCGGCTTTTGCTGCGGCAGGATCTGCGCCGTGGCGGCTTGCACGATCAGCCCTCCAGCACATCGAGATATTGCCGCGCGGCGGCGGGAACGCTGAAGCTTCGCGCGCGCGCCTGCGATGCGCGCGTGTCGGGCCGGGTCTTCAGCGTTTCGAGGATCGCCTGGCCCAACATCTGCGGGTTTTCGGGCGGAACGAGCGTGCCGTGCTGCCCGCCGGAAAGAATCTCGCGCGGTCCGCTCGGGCAATCGGTTGCGATAACCGGCGCGCCGCAGGCCATCGCCTCCACCAGCGCATTCGGGAAGCCTTCCCAGCGCGACGACAGAACGAACGCACCGGCCCGCGCCATCAGCGGAAACGGATTCTCGCAAAATCCCGGCATGTCGATG
>JBQCJO010000264.1:0-2670 GCA_051952735.1 Rhizomicrobium sp. | reverse complement strand
GAAATAGATGATCTTCACGATCCGCAGATAATAAAAGGCGCCCACCACACTCGCGAGCACGCCAAGCACCGCAGGAATGTAAAGCTGCGCCTGGATCGCCGCCATGAAGACGTAGAACTTGGCGAAGAAGCCGGCCAGCGGCGGAATACCCGCGAGGCTGAACATCAGCGCGGAAAACACGAAAGCCAGCCGCGGCTGGGTGCGCGCAAGACCGGCAAGATCGGATATCGTTTCCACCTGCTCCCCGTTGCGGCGCATCTGCAGGATGCACACGAACACGCCGGCATTGGTGACGACATAGATCATCATGTAGAGCAGCACGCCCTGCACGCCCTGCGTCGTGCCGGCGGCGAGGCCAAGCAGCGCATAGCCCATATGGCCGATGGAGCTGTAAGCCATCAGGCGCTTGATGTTCGCCTGGCCGATGGCAGCGAAGGAGCCGAGCGCCATGGAAAGCACGGAGATCAGAACGACGATCTGCTGCCACTGATGGATCGCATCGGGGAACGGCCCCAGCATCGCGCGCAGGAACAGGATCATCGCCGCCACTTTCGGCGACATGGAGAAGAACGCAGTGATCGGCGTCGGCGCACCTTCATAAACGTCCGGCGTCCACATGTGGAACGGCACGGCGGATACCTTGAACGCAAGACCCGAGATCAGAAACACGATGCCGAAGACGAGGCCGATGCCGACGTGCCCTGCTGTGGCGACATGCGCGATGGTGGCGAAATCGGTGGTGCCGGTGAAGCCATAGATCAGCGAGATGCCATACAGCATCATGCCGGACGACAGCGCACCGAGGACGAAATATTTCAAGCCCGCTTCGGTGGAACGTAGGGAGTCTCGGTGGAATGCGGCGAGCACATAAAGCGCCAGGCTCTGCAGCTCCAGGCCCATATAGAGCGCGATGAAGCTGGATGCCGACACCATCAACATCATGCCTGTGGTGGCAAGCAGGACGAGCACGGGAAACTCGAACTTCGCCAGTCCCTGCGAGACGAGAAAATCTTGCGCCATCAGCAACGTGGCCGCAGAGCCGAGCAGGATGAGGATCTTGGCGAAGCGTGCGAAATCGTCGACCACAAACGCGCCGCCAAATGCGCGCGGATCGTGAGACACCGGCATGACGACGAACCATGCCGCGATGGCCATCAGGACGATGGCCAGCGTGGAGACGAGACCGATGCCCTTCTCCCCGCGGATCGCGCCAAAAAGCAGCAGCGCCATCGCGCCGATGGCGACGATCAGCTCGGGAACTAGAACTGCGAGGTTGGCGGAGATATTCACGGCGTCACCTTCGCGATGGAAGCCAGCTTGGGCGCATGATCGATCGCGAGCGCCTGCTTGTTCTGGTCCAGCAGATGCTCGACCGAAGCGCTCGTGATCTTGAACACGAAATTCGGATAGACGCCCATGATGATCGTGGCGATCACCAGCGGCGCGAGGATCGCGATTTCCCGGACGGTCAAATCCTGGATGGCCATCAGGCTCGGCTTCACCAGCTTGCCGAAGATGATGCGCCAGTAGAGGAAGAGCATGTAGGCGGCGGACAGGATCACACCCGTAGCCGCGAAAATGGCCACCCAGGTGTTCACGCGGAACGCGCCCAGCATGGTGAGAAATTCGCCGACGAACCCGCCAGTGCCCGGTAAGCCGACATTGGCGAGCGTGAACACCATGAAACACGCCGCATAGATCGGCATGCGCGCGACGAGGCCGCCATAGGCTGCGATCTCGCGGGTGTGCATGCGATCATAGATAACGCCGACGCACAGGAAGAGCGCGCCGGAGACGATGCCGTGAGACAGCATCTGGTAGATGCCGCCTTCGACGCCGACATGCGTGAGCGTGAACAGGCCCATCGTCACGAAGCCCATATGCGCGACGGACGAATAGGCGATCAGCTTCTTCATGTCTTCCTGCGCCAGGGCGACATAGGAGGTGTAGATGATCGCCACGACCGAGAGGACGAAGATGAAGGGTGTGAAGGTGGCCGAAGCACTGGCGAACATCGGCAGCGAGAAGCGCAGGAAGCCGTAGCCACCCATCTTCAAAAGGATGCCCGCGAGGATGACGGAGCCGGCCGTCGGCGCCTCCACGTGCGCATCCGGCAGCCATGTGTGAACCGGCCACATCGGCATCTTCACCGCGAAGCTGGCGAAGAAAGCGAGCCATAAGAATGCCTGCATGCCCACCGGGAAGTGCGCGGAGTTCAGCAGCGCCTCGATGTCTGTGGTGCCGGCGTAGAGATACATCCACAAAATGGCGAGCAGCATCAGCACCGAGCCGAGCAGCGTGTAGAGGAAGAACTTGAAGCTGGCATAGACGCGCCGCTTGCCGCCCCATACGCCGATGATCAGGAACATCGGGATCAGGCCGCCCTCGAAGAACACATAGAAAAGCACCAGATCGAGCGCGCAGAACACGCCGATCATCAGCGTCTGCAGCGCGAGGAATGCGATCATATATTCGGGAACGCGGTTCTCGATCGATTTCCAGCTCGCCAGAATGCAGAACGGCATCAGGATCGCGGTCAGCACGACGAAGTCGAAGCTCCCCGTCTTTGCGTAGAGCCACAAAATTCCTGCCAGCATGAACACTGACGCAATCATCGTGTACAGGAAGAATTTGACGGCGGCATATACTCGTCGCCCGTGGCCGAACATG
>JBQCJO010000263.1:0-4121 GCA_051952735.1 Rhizomicrobium sp. | reverse complement strand
TGCGGCGCTTCGCGCGTGACGATGCCGTGCCATGCCTGCTGTGTGCGCAGACTCTGCGTGACCACCGGCACATGCCAGCTCGTCTGCGCGGCATCGCTGCCGTCGTCCACCACGCGATCCTGCGTGAGATGCACGCCATCCTTCGTCTTCGCCACGCGGATCAGCGGCACGCCCGCCTGCAAGGTGAAGTCATGCGCGATCTGCGTGATCGGCGTCGGCGAGACCTTGTCGATCTCGCGCCACAGATCGTCCGTCACCGTGTTACCGTAGGCGTGATCCTTCATATAGGCGCGGATGCCGGCGCGGAACGCGTCTTCGCCGACATAGCTTTCCAGCATGCGGATGACCGCCTGGCCTTTCTGATAGGTGATGTTGTCGAACGCCTGATCGGCCTGCAGCACGTCGCGGATCGGCGTGATGATCGGGTGCGTGCCCGCGCGCGCATCCTCGCGCATCGCCGCTTCCCGGTTGTTGATCGACTCCATCCACATGTGCCACTCCGGATGGAAATGGTCGTTGGCCTTGTTCTCCATCCACGAGGCGAAGCCTTCATTCAGCCAAAGATCTTCCCACCAGTCCATGGTGACGAGATCGCCGAACCATTGATGCGCCATCTCGTGCGCGACATCGACGGAGATGTTGCGGCGGTCCGCTTCGCTGCCCGTCTTAGGGTCCATCATCAGCGCGCGCTCGAAATAGAAGATCGCGCCCCAGTTCTCCATCGCGCCGAAAGTCTGGCTGGTGCCGGGGCCGGCGATCATGTCCAGCTTGGGCAGCGGAAATTTCTGGCCGAAATAGTCTTCGTAATAAGGCAGGAACTTCGCCGCTTCATCCAGCGCATAGCCCGCCTTGTTGCCGTCGCCGCGCTTGAACACCACGCCGATATCCACGCCGTTCACCTTGCGCGACACGCGCTCGAAATCGCCGGTGCCGAAGAACAGAAGGTAAGACGACATCTTGGGCGAGGGCATGAAATGCACGCGCTTCATGCCGCTCTTCAGTTCTTCCGTCGTCGCGATGGGCATGTTGGAGATCGGCATGTCGCCGAACGGCACCGTCGCGGTCAGCGCGAACACCGCCTTGCGGTTGGGCTCGTCCCAGGAAGGCATGAAGCGGCGCGCGTCGGAATTTTCGAACTGCGTGAACAGCGCCCGCTTTTTGGCGCCGGTCTTGTCGGTGTAATCCAGCGCGAACAGGCCCGCCGGATGGGGATTGATCTTGCCGGTATAGGCAATGGTCATGGTGTGCTTGCCGGGCTTCAGCGCGGCTGGGAAGGTGAACGTCGCCGTTTCTTCGGTGGTGTCGAAGACCGGTTTCGGCGCGGGCTTGGCGTCCAGCGTCACTTTGTCGAATGTGAGGTCGGCCGCGTTGAGTTCGATGGTCTTCGTCGCGCGCTTCACATCCAGCGCGATCGTCACCATGCCGGTGAATGTCATCGCCTCGGCGTCGGGCCTGATGGCAAGATCGTAGCGGGTCGGCTGCACATCGGTGGGCAGCACCACGCGGTCGGCGGCATGGGCGGCAAGCGGCAGAAGGCCGGCGGCCAGACAGGCAAAAACAGTGCGACGCATGAATATCCCCAGACTCGAAACGGGTGAAATCTAGGGAGGCCTCGAACCGCTTGCCAATCCCGCATGCGCGCAAGGGCTGCGACACGCGGACATATGCACAAACTAGTGCCGCAAGCGGTCGTTGAAACGCCGTTTGGTTCCCTGGAAAGAGCGAAAATATTGTTCGCCGCAGCCGGAATGTTGACGCTGATTTCATGTCCGTTTGGCGCGCTGTTTCCGCGGCGATGAATGCCCGATGAATGGGCGATACAGCCGCCATTTAAGCGCCGCAAATATTATGGGAGCCGAAAACACAGGCCTGTGCGTTTCTCATACGGATGCACACGGCATCACAAAGGAGAAGCCTCATGAAAACGATCGCAAAACTCGCATTCGCTGGCGTGCTCGCCGCAGGCGCGGCGGTCGCGACGGCCGCACCGGCGCAGGCCGCGCATGTCTCCGTCGGCATCGGTGTCGGCGCGCCGGCCTACTATGGCCCGCGCTATTACGGCCCCCGCTACTGCGACCCGTACTATTATGACTGCCGCGGCTACTACGCGCCCAGTTACTATGCGCCGGGCTATGTCGGCTTCTACTATGGCGGCGGTCACCGCTATCACGGGTACCACGGCTATCACGGCGGATGGCATCACCATCGCTAACCGCTAGCCGGTAACAAAAAGAAAGCGCGGTTGCTTCGGCAGCCGCGCTTTTTTGTTATGCTCGCGCGGCGAAGAGGGGACACAACATGAAAATCGGTCTGGAAATCGTCGGCGCGCTGGTTTTGGCCGCAATCGTGTTCATCGTCTTCAAGCTGATCGGAATGGCGATCCAGATCGCGCTGATCGGCGCCGTGGTCGGCCTCGTCGCCGGCTTCATCGCGGCGCGGATGTTCCGCAGGGATTGAACCTTCTCAGTTCTTCGGGGGAAACAATGAGAGTTGCGCCGCCACCGGCAATCACGTCTTTGGCTTTTGTTTTTTCTGTTTGCAGCGGGATTGACCGCTTTCGCGATATATCAGTTGGTGACAGGCAAGGCGAATTGCTGGCCATGGCAGACCAAAAGCAAAACCACGCAGTGGTGGCTTTACCGGAAGGAACAACCGGTAGCTTACTGGTTTCGGGTTCTGATTTGGTCCTTCGGCTCCATCGTTTTCGACGGACTTATTTTGATAGCGCTTCTGAGGAAATAGTGCCCTAGCTTGGCAAGCGTTGTCGCGATCACTTCGGTCCGAACGGCACCAGCATCGCCACGCGGTGCCGATAGGCCTCATAGCCTTCGACTTCGTGGCTCAGCCAACCTTCTTCCAGCCGCGCCTTCATCCAAAGTCCCAATGTGATGATGAGCGCGCCCGCGATGCCGAGGATCGTTCCCTTGATCGCCGCCGTCGCATAAACCGCGAGCAGAATGCCGGTGTAGATCGGATGGCGCACGATGCGATACGGCCCCGTGTCGACCACGCGGTGGTTCTCCTTCTTCGTCACAGGACCCGACCACAACGAGCCTAGCCAGATCCGCGCCCACCAGGCGAACGCAAAGCCGACGATCATCAACACCAGAACCGTGTTGAACAAACCGATCGTCGGATACCAAAGGCGCAGCGGCCCCTCATAACCATGCGCCGGAATAAACAGCACGATGCCGCCCACGATCAGCACGATACGATAGGCAAGCTCCTTGCCCATGCCGACGCGCTTCTCGACCGTATTGCTCCACGGCATTGCCGCGATCCAGGACAGCGCGAAGACGATCCACAATCCCGCGATGATAAGTCCGCCGTTCATGTCTGCTGGCCCTCGTTGGCGATGGCGACGAGATGGAAGAGAACTTTGCGCGCTTCCGCGATGGCCTTCTCGCCGACGCGCTTCTTGAGTTTCGCATCCACGGATTCGGACGCCTTGCGCGCCACGGCGGCGGCGGCGCGGCCACGCTGCGTCAGCGTCATGGTGAGGCGGCGGCGGTCCTCGTCATTCACTTCGCGTTCCAGATAGCCGCGCAGCACCAGCGTATCGATGAGTTGTCCCGCCGCCTGCTTGGAAACGCCAAGACCGCGAATGATATCCGCCAGCGGCGCCCCCGCGCGGCTAATCGCGCCGATTACATAAGCGCCGTTCTTGGGAACGTCTTCAAAGCCCGCATCGCGTAGCGCGGCGCGGATGGCGTTGGCATAAGCAGGCCGCGCCGCGCGCAGCAGCGCGGGCAGAACGATGTCGTCGACGGAGATGGGCTGGACCATCCGCCGACGATATAGTCAATAAAATTGACAGTCAAGTTTACGGTTTAGTTAGCCCGTTCACTTCTTCGTCCAGCTTCCGCCGAGCGGTTTGTAGAACTGGCCGGACGGCACTTTGGCGAGAAGCTGCGTGCCGGTGGCTTGTCCGGCCGCCGCCGCCGTCACGCCGGACTTCGCCGCGGTCTGCCGATAGACCTCCGCGCGGCCCGCGTTGATCTCCGTCACCGCCGCCGTCGTCGCCGCGTCGGCGGAACCGCTCACATAACCAAGATAACCGTCGCACTGTTCGCCGACGGTGCCGGCAGCTTTCTCGGCAACGACCTTCGTATTTTCGCTGG
>JBQCJO010000262.1:0-2731 GCA_051952735.1 Rhizomicrobium sp. | reverse complement strand
CTTTCGAAAGATCGAAATGCGCCACCTGCGCCATGGCATGCACGCCCGCATCGGTGCGGCCCGCGCCAGTCACCGTCACCACTTCGCCGGCAAGATCGAAGATCGCTTTCTCCAGCGAGGATTGGATGGACAGTCCGGTATCCTGCCGCTGCCAGCCGACGGTGCCGGTGCCATCATATTCGACCGTGAGTTTGTATCTCATCAAGTAACTAGCTTTCCCATAGAACAGCGCGTTCGCGCGTGTCGGGTGAGCCGCAATATATAGCAATCCAGCGGTCTTTAATTTGAGGCCATCGCTGCCAGATCGCGCTTTGAAATTTCAAAAAGCCGGGATGACGATCAACGATCACTAGCGGTTCGCCATTCTTTTGAAACAGCGCTACACAAAAATCTTCGACGACGAAAGTTGGAATACGGAAAACTTCTATTTTTGTGACCGCATCCCATCTCAATTTTCGCGTGTTGCCACCGGCAAGAAACTCAAAGCCATCGGGCGATAGCTTGATAACATCATTTCTTTCCCAAAATCGTCGCCAACCGGCTTTCAAAAAATTGAACATCGTCAAGCGAGCTTAGTGCCGCGAGGCACCGCGTAACCGCGCAGCAGATCGTCCGCTGTCATGGCGGATTTGCCGGGGCGTTGCAGCGAACGCAAACGAAGCGCACCATCACCGCAAGCGATGGTGAGCTTGTCGTCCAATGCTTCGCCGGGCATTCCTTTGCCATTCACCGGATCGGCGAAGAGAATCTTCACGCGCTCGCCCTTCAACTCGCACCATGCACCGGGAAATGGCGACAAGCCGCGGATGAGGCAATCCAGTTCGCGCGCGGGTTTCGTCCAATCGATGCGCGCTTCTTCTTTCAGGATTTTCTTGGCGTAGGTTACGCCCTCTTCCGGCTGCGGTGTCTCGCTCACTTGCCCCAGCGCAACGGCGGACATCGCGCGCGCCATCAAATCCGCACCAAGACGCGCGAGTTCATCGTGCAGATCGCGATAGGTCTTGCGACCAACCGGCGTGCGTTCGGCCATCAGCACCGGGCCGGTGTCGAGGCCCTCTTCCATGCGCATTACCATCACGCCGGTTTCTGCATCGCCCGCCATGATCGCGCGCTGGATGGGTGCGGCGCCGCGCCAGCGCGGCAGGAGTGATCCATGCAGATTGAAGCAGCCCAGCTTCGGTGCATCGAGAATGGGTTTGGGCAGCAGCAATCCATACGCGACGACAATCGCGGCATCGAGTTCGAGCGCGGCGAATTCCGCCTGCGCATCGGCGTTCTTCAACGTCAGCGGTGTGCGGACGGAAATGCCGAAACTCGCAGCGGCTTTGGCGACGGGTGTGGGTTCGGTTTCCAGCCCGCGGCCCCTGGGGCGCGGCGGCTGCGAATAGACGGCCACGATCTCGTGGCCCTGTCCAACAAGTTCGGTGAGGGTGGGCACGGCGAAGTCCGGCGTGCCCATGAAGGCCAAGCGCACGGCGTTAGCCCGCCGCTTTCAGCTTCTTGGCCTTCTGCAATTTCTTCATCGCCATCGAACGCTTCAGCTTCGACAGATGATCCACAAACAAGATGCCCTCGAGATGATCCATCTCGTGCTGCAGGCACACGGCCAGCAAACCGTCGGCTTCCAGCGTCTGCTTCTTGCCGTCGCGATCCAGATATTCGGCCTTGATGCGCGCGGGGCGTTCGACCTCATCCCAGATTTCCGGAATGGAGAGACAGCCTTCTTCCGACACCGCCATCTCGTCCGACGCCCAGGTGATCACCGGGTTGATGAAGGCCTGCGGATTTTTCTTGCCGTCGCGCTGATCGATATCCAGCACCAGAATGCGCTTGGGCTGACCGACCTGAATGGCGGCAAGGCCGATGCCGTCGGCGTCGTACATCGTGGCGATCATGTCCTCGATGAGCGTGCGGATTTCGCCGTCCACCTTCGCGACAGGTTCGGACACGACTTTCAGGCGCGGATCGGGCGCGGTCAGAATGGGGCGAATGGCCATGGCCGGGAGATAGGGTTTTGGCCCTTTCCGGTCAAGGGAAACGGAACTATTCGCGGGCTTTGGTTAGCAGCAGATCGCGGTTTTGCTGCGGAAACCGCACCACCGTATCGACCTCTTCCAACTGCCCGATCGGCTCCGCGGTTCCTTCCACGCCCATTTCCTTGAAGCGGCGCGCTTGCGGCATCACCTGGCTTTCAAGGCTGCCGACCATCTGGTTGTACTTCTTCGCCGCCTTGTTGATCTGATCGCCCAGCCCCGCGACGTGATCGCCCAAGGTGGCAAGGCGCGCATACAGCTCCTTGCCGAGCTTGGAGATATCGAGCGCGTTCTGCGCCAGCTTCTCCTGCCGCCAGCCATAAGAGATGGCTTTGGCCAGCGCGATGAAGGTGGTGGGCGTGCAGATCAAGACGCGCGACTTGATCGCGTCTTCGAAAAGATCCGGATCGCGCTCGAACGCGGCGGAAACGAAATTGTCGCCGGGCACGAACATCACCACGCAATCGGTGCTGCCGGAAATCTTCTCCCAATAGGATTTGCTGGAAAGATTGGAGAGGCGTTCGCGCAACTGCGAGGCATGGCGCTTGAGTAGCATCTCACGCTCTTCTTCCTGCACCGCATCGATGGAATCCAGATAGGCGGAAATCGGTGCCTTGGCGTCGATCACGATGGTGCGCCCGCCGGAGACATGAATCAGCGCATCGGGGCGGAGCGAAACGTCCTCGCCGCGGAAATGC
>JBQCJO010000261.1:0-13554 GCA_051952735.1 Rhizomicrobium sp. | reverse complement strand
CAAGACGCCAAGCGCTGCCCGCATCCACGAGCGCAAAGCTTTTGGACACCCCCTGACAGGAAATGGCGATCGCTTCGGACATTGTTCTCTGATGAAAGGACTTGCTCGCCGACACGGGTCCCAAGCCCCCTCGTGGCAAAGCGAGGGATATTGGGGCAAGGCGCTGGATAATCCATTGTTTAGAAAAGCACAATCGGCAATGACCGCACCCGGACCGCGACTGTTCAAGCCCGGTCCTGCTATGCAATAAGGGCCTTGATCTCGCGTAAATGGGTACCAGGCCAATATGCTTTGGGGCTTTCTTTCCGACGCTCATGGAAATGTCGGCGCTTTCCGCAAGGCCATGGCGCTGTTGCGCGAGCACGGGGCGGAAAAGATATTCTTTTTGGGGGACGCAGTCGGCTATTTCGCGGGAACAGAGGTCATCGAAGAACTGATGGGGGCACAGAGGCCGGACGTGGCGATCATGGGTAACCATGATCATATGTTATTGGCTGGAGACGTCTCCGAAGCTCGTGAACGAATCTACCGACTGGAGCGAGTACGCCAAAGACTATCGTCCGAACAACGAAGGTTCCTTGAGAATTGCCCACAACGCTGGGAGACGTCGATCAATGGGCGGCGAATCGTTCTGGTGCACGGATCGCCGCATGATGAACTGAACGGCTATCTCTATCCAGATACCCCCCTCGCCCCGCTTTCCGAGGATGAGCCCTTCGTTGTGTTCATCGGTCAAACGCACCGACCCTTCATAAGGCGCGTAGGTCTCACAACCTACGTGAATGTCGGCAGTTGTGGACTGCCGCGCGATAATGGGGGCTTGGGCGCGATCGCTCTCTACGATACCACCAGTCACGACATCAGAGTTTTGCGCTTCCCAATCCAATCTGAGTCCGAATCCGCACTTTTGCAGGGTGATGTGGCGGACGAGGTGCGGCAAGTGCTCCGTCGACGCGAAGAAGTAAGCGAAGAGATTCATGTCCAATAATGTATTGCCAGTGCTCGTGACAGCCATCGGAGGCGGTGGCCATGGCGAACAAATCCTCAAGGCACTCCGCCTGGCAGAGCCAGGCCGTTATCGGATCATTGGAGCGGATACGAATCCCGACTGCCCACAGTTTGGATTGGTGGATGACCCCGTCGTCCTCCCGCGTGCCGATGCACCGGACTTTATGGATGCGGTGTTGCACGTTGCCAAACATTTCGGCGTGCGCGCCCTGTTTCACGGCTGCGAGCCGGAGCTGAAAGCCTACGCCGCCGCTCGCGAAGAGATTCAGCAGCAAGGCATCTTCCTTCCGGTCAATCCGGATTCCGTGATTGCAACCTGCATGGACAAGGTTGCGACCAGCGAGTTCTTGAGCCGGAACGGCTTCAGGCCGCCGCGGTTCTGCGTTGTTGAAAGCGCAGCAGATGTCGAAGCGGTTGACTGGTTTCCAGTCGTGGTGAAGCCGTATGTCGGCAGCGGCGGCTCCGCCAATTGCTTTATCGCCCAATCAGCGGAAGCGCTCAGCAAGCTCGTCGCCTATCTGGAGGTTTCCGGCCTTCTGCAAGGACTGATGGTCCAGGAATATGTCGGCACGCCTGAGCAAGAATATACGGTGGGCGTTCTGCTCGATATGGACGGCAACCTGCTCAATTCCATTGCTGTCCGCCGGCATCTGAAGAGCGGCCTCAACATCCGGATTTCCGTTCCGAACCGCACGCGGAAAAGCGAGCTTGGAAAAACGCTGGTGGTAAGTTCCGGCATAAGCCATGGCGATGTGGGACGTTTCCCGGAAGTTACAGAGCCTTGCGAAAAGCTCGCACTGGCTTTGGGCGCGCGCGGAGCCATCAATATCCAGTGCCGCATGACGCCGGACGGATTGAAGGTCTTCGAGATCAATCCACGCTTTTCAGGAACGACGTCCATACGAGCGATGATGGGATACAATGAACCTGATGTGCTTTTGAGGCATCATCTGCTGGGTGAACGGATCGAGAAACGATTTGCGTTCAAGAGCGGAACGGTCTTGCGAAACTTGAACGAGACGATCGTCAGCGAGCGCCAACCGCTACGCTGGGACCAACTCACCAGATCCGGCGACTACTTGTTACTGGAGCGGCAGGCTTCGTTGGTGGCGTTCTTTGTAATGTCCTTCGCGAACGAGGCGACGAAGTGATTGCGCACTACCGCTCCGGGACTGTGCCCCAGCGTACCTCAAGTTCGATTTTGATGTCGGACCTTAGGGAGGCCGACGCGTTGAAAAATGCACCGGAGCTAGACGTGGTCTTTCATTGTGCAGCACAACGGCCACGTTCTTATGACGACGCGCAGGCCGCGGAGCAAAATAGAGCTGCAGATGACACAGTATTAGCGTTCGCTCGCGAGCGGCGTTGCGACCTGATCTATGCTTCTATGGCCACTCTGTACGGCTATGGAAAGTCATGCCCGCCTGGCTCGGCGATGAAGACCGACGCCGGAATATATCCTGCGGAAAAAGCACGTACGGAAGATCTGGGGCTGGAACAAGCGGCTGCTCAGAGCCGCAAATTTTCTGCGCTTAGAATAAATGCGCCGTATGGGCCCGATCAAAGAGCACGCACGGTCATTCAAACCTTCATTGACAATGCACTGTCGCAGCGCAATCTGCACTTTTATGGCACGGGCTCGCGAGAACAAGACTTCACCTACGGCTGGGATATCGCTGAGGCCTTCATTGCTGCGTCGAGTGGACCTAACGGCTACTACTTGATCAGCGGCGGACAGCCAATATCGATGAAGTCGCTCGCCGAAATGGTTTGTCGGCTCACTGGAGTGCCGGAGAATATGGTGAAGCCGTCCGGGGAGCCCGATCCGCAGGAAGGATTGAGCGCGCGATTTGACCTTTCCCTCGCCTATCACGAGCTTCACTGGCGCCCCCAGACGCATCTCGAACAAGGCATCAAAAACTGCATCGGAGCGCGGGGTAAACGGAATTGAGGAATATAGCTTCTTTCGAATGGATTCCATTCCAGATGGGAGCGCGGACGCAGCCCACGAACGCGGACTTTCCTGATCGATTGCCCTTCAAGCTTGTTTGCGACGACAACGGCATTCTCATGCAAGCGCCAGATCGGTCCGTGAGCGAATGGCTCGAAAAAGTCTATCGCGTCGCAGAGCCCTATGGGACACCGATGGACGAAGCTGGTCTAGGACGCCAATACGCCGAAGACTTTCTGGCCTACATCCTTCGAAGCTTGGGACGCAAAGACCTCAAATGCCTGCGCATCGTCGAGATAGGATGTGGCTATGGATACCTGCTCAAACGCATGCTTGAACTCGGTGCGGACGCTACCGGAATTGAACCGGGCCCAGGGGGAAAACGGGCTCAGGAAGCTGGATTGCCGGTTATCAACGAACCTTTCGATGCCGCTGTGTTGGAAGAGCCAATCGATATTTTCGTTGAATATGGCGTGCTCGAACACATCGCGAGCTATTCGGACTTCATCAAAGCTCAACGAAGCCGGCTTGCGAGCAACGGAAAGATCATAATTTCTGTTCCTGACTGCGGTTGGTGCGTCGAAGCCGGAGATGCTTCCATGCTCGTGCACGAGCATTGGAACTATTTCACAGAGAGCTCGCTTTCCGTATTGGCCGCAAAGGAGAACTTTTCTCCCACGCACTGCGTCAAGGGCGGCGTCGGGGGCACACTATATGCTACTTGGCAGAAAACAGATTCTGCAGTGGCAAGTGCAGCCATTGCTCAAGCGGGTAACCACTTCCAATCTAACTTTGACGCCTTGAGCCACAGCATCAAATTTCTTCTCGAAAACTGGGATGCTGAAGGACTATCGATCGGCGTCTACGTACCTGGCCGCATACTAAACTACCTGCCCCTAATCGAGACCGGTGTCCGACTTCGCTTCTTCGACGATGATCCGAACCTGACGGGCAAATACTATCCACCTTTTGATTTCCCTATCGAAAACCGTGCGAATTTGATCACCAATCCCGTCGATCGGCTATTGATCATGTCGACAAGCTTTGGACCGCAAATTGCGGAAACGCTCACGCGAGAAAAGGTACTGGCTTCAGCACAGATTGTAACGCTCAAGGACATTCAGGAAGCATCGGCGCGGTGATCAGCGCAAATCGATGGCAACCAATGATTATTTTTTCCGGTCACCGATATTCGGCCGCCCAAAATGTTCAAGAGCGCGGTCATAATTTGCCATGGTGGCTTCGGCGCGGCCCTTAATGGCTCGGAGGACTCGATCCCGCGGGGCTGACGGCGATGACACCCACCATTCCGGGTGGGTCAGCACATGGAGGCAATCCGCCGTCCCCGCTGCAATTACGTCCGCGAGCCTGTCGTGCCGCCATATGCCGTTCGAATCCGAAACGTAGCGGTAACGAGCATGGATGGAAACGCCATAGGCGTTGATCATTCCAGCCACGCGATCATCGGACTTCGCTGGCCAATCGCCCGTCGTGGGATTGTGCCAGGAGAAAGCGCCAATCGTCACGCCCAGCATGCGCTCCAGCAGTGCCTTCTCAAAGGAAAGGGACTCTAGAAGGGCGGCTTCTGAGGAAATTCGGTCTTTGTAGAAATCAGGATCGAAATGCAGCCCTATGTCATGCCCCAGCGCAGCAATCTGCCGGAACATCTCGACCACGGGACCTTCCAGCAAATTGTAAAACTCGCTGTGCGCGAGAGCGAAATAGGTCGAGCGAACGCCCTCTTCTTTTTCGATCTTCGCCAACGCCAAGGCACGCTGTGGTGAAATATCGACATCGTGCCGCCAAAGCACGGCATGGTTTACCTCGGCAAAATCCGCAAAGCCAATGAATTGCCAACGTTCCTTCGCCGCGCGCACCAGCTTGCGATAGGCGCTTTCGGTGAAGTCCTCAAAGTTCGTGGTTGGCTCTATCGGCGACATGGAAGGCGTTTAGCACCGTTGTTTCGCGATATCCAAACCATCCGGGCCGCGTTCTTCCGGCGGCAGCCCCTGCGAGACGCGGTCAATGATATTTTCGAAGCGCCCCGCGCACACATCGGATGCATGCCATTTGAGGGCGAACTCTCGCCCAGCCCTCGCCAGCATTCGACGCCTTTCGCCGTCCGCAAGCAACGCCTTTAGCTCGGCATAAACGGTCTCTTCGGTTGCGTGCACGGCCGGCGTTTCCAGAACATACTGCAGAGGCGCACTTTTGCCTGCATTTATGTTCGTGATGAGCGGGCGGCCCAGCATAAGGCTTTCACGCGCATTCGCGCCAAGGCGCCCATAGTTCAGTTGGTCGACAACGACATCCGCCTGCACCTGATAGAACCGCACATCCCGGCTCGGGATGTCGGTCGCGAAAAAGAGGCGTACGGGCACCCCCTCCGCCTTCAGCCGCTCAATGGCGGCCAGCACAGCTCCAGTGCCCTTGATATCACGGCTGTCCTGCCGCCGAGCGAGGTAGTTTCCGACCGCATGATAGACCAGAAGCTCTCCGTCCCCGCGGTCCAAACGAAAGCGCTCCGGGACTTCGATGTCCGGACTCCACTGTTCCGGATCAAGCGCCATAATCGCGGGGCCGCGCACGAATTTCGGACCGGACGTATCCGGCGTAAGCCAATCACCCTCGAGCGCCACCCAGTCGCAGAGCATCTCGATTTTTTCTTTCCAGGCTGCATTCATAGCATCGCTGCAGACATCCGGACGCGTTTGCCATATGCAACGATCACACAACCCGCCCGTGACCCTGTGTATGGATGTCTGAAGCGATTCATCCAAGCAGCCGCTGGGACTGTATCCGATCACCAAACGATGGCGGCGCAACTCAAGAAAGTCCCACGGCATTTTTGAGTTGTATTGCCTATTTTCGAAATTCTCGGGAAAAAAGCTGGGTTGGCCCCGACCGTAAAACTGCAGCGCACCAAACCTCTCTGGCACCGTTTTGAAAAATTCCGCTACGCGTTCCCGCATGCGGGCAGGATCCGCATCGAACAGGTTTATATCTTCTCCATGATAAAATTGCCTTTGCGGACTTTCGGGAGATTCCACCGACACAGTGATGGCGTCCCATCCGCGCTTGCGTAGCGCGGCAGCCACGTGTCCGAAGTGGTAGTAGCTATGGTGTAAAAAAACCGCGGACCGCCGTTTCGGCTGCGCGGGTACATGGTGGAGCGGGCGCCAATCCAAATGCAGAAAAGCCAGTTGTTCGTGAGCCAAGTCCTCGCGATCCGTCACGTAAAACTGCTGCGCGTTCGCCGCAAACTCCGCAAGGTCCGGATCGCGAAGAACGATATCCTTTACGCGCTGGAAGTATGAGGCGCCGGTTTCACTTCGCTTCAGATCGTCATTGGCTTTCTCGCAAGCGAGAAAAATCTGCCCGAACAGGTCCGGTGATTGGCGCATCTCAGATAGAAGAGATGGTAGAGGCTCCCACTCGAATCTGTACCCATTGGCATCTATCCTCGCAGCTTCAAAAGCCGTAACCGTTCCGGCTAGCAACGCATCGGTGATTTGATCACCGAGATTGCTTCCGATCGGAAACCTTTCTTCCGCTCGGGGCAAATAAGACAGCATCCTGATGCGACCGTCGCGCAGCACAAAACTCTGACGCATTTCGGGCGCAAAATAGGACCATGCTGGGGTTTCGCCACCCCACAGCCTGGAAAAGATATTCCGCACGGCACGAGATATGGAATGTCCGCGCTTTTCGAGAAGCCGGAGTCGCGTTTCGAGAGCGCGCTTTTCTTCGCGAAGCTGATTTAGATCAGACTTCAATCCCTCATTGGCGGCGAGAAGCTCCGCGAGAACGATGTCTGTCTGCCGCTTCCAGCGAAGCGCGCGAGCAAAAGGGTTGTTTTCACGAAGATTCATGGCAAGCGCCGCTCCGAGAGCGAAAAGACAAAGCTTAGCGGCGAACTGGTCTCTACGACGTCCCTCGTTGAGGACAAACAATGGGCCCGCGCCACTGCTTTTCCCGCACTATGCGGCATTGGAAATTCGTCTTAAACGGTTTATGTGGGTTCTCGCTTTCGGAAATCTGCGAAGTACTCCGCTCGCAAACGCCCGTGCGGGCGCCTTGGATAAGGCGTGTACGCTCCGAACGTCGAAGCGCATCGACGTCAGCAAACCCTTTTTCTGTCTGAGCAAGCGCACACTATCGTTTACCAATTCGTGCAAATCAAGAAGTTTAGGATGGAAGAACGCGATGTTTCGAATGGCAACATCGAACAGAGCAGCTTCTTCCAAAATTTGACCGCGCTTATTCTGCATCTCGGCGGAATTCTTAGTCTTTTGTGTAAAACGATCTGACCGGGGCAAGTCCTCTGCTTCAAATATCGTGCAACGCTCCAAAATTTGTTCAAGTATAAGCGGCTCTCTCGATAGCCCGTTCTGAAGGATGGAAGGCGCAACACCACCGATATCTTCGAGCATACCAACGTGAGCGCGGACTGACTCGACATATTGCCGGCATGTTTGAAACAGTGCTTGAACCGTCTGCTGGCTGGGCCGGGAACTATTTAATATAGCTATGCAATAGAGCTTTGCTTTCAGTTCGTCCAGTTGTCCCGGCGCCTCGGTGGGGCCCTCGCTCAGAATGCGGCTGCGCGCTGTGCGCGTTGTGATATCGGGCAGCGCCGTCCCCAATACTTTGGAACGAACAACATTTTTGCGCTCTAGCTCGGCAGCTATCAGAGCATTCAGTTTTTGACAAAATGCGCGATAACCAAATTTCCCCGACTTGACGAGGTGATCGTATGCACGGTCAGCCATCGCCCCCAAGGCGGGAACATCCTCCAGGCGATTGAGCACCTGGTCGATATTCGAAAAGTCCTTCTCAAGAGCAATATAGTGTTCATTCGGCGTTATCGCGTCAGAATAGCGCCCGCGGAAGAGCACCATCGGAGTCCGCATCAACGCACACTCGAAAACGCGGGGCGATATCTGCCCCATGGAAATTTCTTTTTCGCGCTCGGCGACGAACGGCTCAAAGTCCTGGTAACTTGGTTGATGCCCGCCATTCGCTTTCGTCATTGCCTTGAATTTGGCTTCAAGTGAACCATCGAAATCGAACACATTCGAGCCCGATTCAGAGCCTAACATCGCACGGCAATTTCCGATAAAATCAAACCAGGCTTCGCCATATATGCGGCTCTCCTCGTCCATCGCGATGTCGACAGGCAGGCCGCGTGCGCTGCATATTTCTTTCATCCGCCGCCCTATTTCGAATTTGTCGAATCCCAATCGCCCGTAGAGCCCACCAATGTCCCGCCCCCGATATCCGATCAGTATGGGACGCTCGCCAATCGGAATACACTCTGCAGAGGATCTAGAAAAATCTTCCGGAACATAGCCAGTAAACACCGTTACAAACTGTGTCTGGGGAAAATCTCGGCGCGGATAGATGCGATCAACAGAGTCCTGAGGGACGCACGTTAGAACAATATCGAAGCCCAGATCGGCGATCGCCTCTTTCAGCGTATTGGTTCGATTATATTCATCCTGAACACTCAAGATCTTAACGCCCTTGAAGGCACGTAGCTTGTTTCTATAGCTCTGACTCACATAGCCATCGAAGCAGAGGCGCGAGCAGTAGTTATGAAAAACGACATCATATTGGTCGAAGTCGACGACGACGTTCGCATCATGCGTAACGTGGACATAGTCCACTTCGTACCCCGTGTGCAGCTTTAGAGATTGGAGATAATCCAGCGTCGTCTGCACATGGGTACTACTCATCGAATAGGCGACGAGCATTCGAATAGTCATATTTCGCACTCACATTCAGCGCTCGAAGATCATCCGACGCGGCAATCTGTTTGCAGTCCTATTTCCGCGCATTGATATATAAATCAAGGCCCAAAATGCGTGCGAAAATTGGTAGAAGCGCGCTTCGAGGTATAAAAACAGAACCGTTCCGGACTATATTGTCACTGTTTTCAGTACGAATTCGCACATTTCTATATTGTGAGAACATTTTCCTGATCTGTGCCCGGGAAAAGAACTCTGTTTCCGGGGCAGCCTTGCCGTCCAAACTAGCATCGTAAGCGGCCCGCTGTGCTTCAGTGGCTTTAGGCGCTCGCGAAAATAATGATAACGCCGTCTCTTTGGGCCATTGCTGCCACTGCCTATACGAGTACCGGTTATATACCATCACACAGGCTATCCCATTTGGTCGGAGCACACGAAATGTCTCTTCGATACATCGCTGCGTATTGCCCGTATGGTGAAAACAGCCTATCGAAACAACGAAGTCCATCGACTCCGTAGGAAACGGGCATGACAGCATGTTTCCTTGACGAGCTGTCGGCGGCAAACCCAGATGTTCGAGCCGCTCGTTCACCATGGCGACGGGTTCTTTAGCGATATCCAAACCGTTATAATGAGCACCGGCTTGCGCAATCTGCTGGCTCAGCGTTCCGTACCCTAGGCCGATTTCAAGAACATCTCTTCCCGCCATCTTTTGCAAAGGAACGTATTTGAAAAGATACGGGTAATATCTCAGATAAGCGCTATCGAATTTTTTTAGCGATTCAACTGAACGATCCTTGATACCGAGCGATTGCGCAAGGCCTGTCCCGCACAGCTCATCCCAAAAGGCTGCATTTGCTTCATCAAGATTAGAATCCAAATTAGACATGACTGTTTTCAACTTCCGATTTGATAAGACTAGTGAAGTTCAAGCTGTCTGGCGCGAGACTTCCATTGCGCGGCCTGATCGTGAAACTGCTGGTGCCACAGCTCCAGGCTCAACAATCCCCACGTCTTGCGTGAGAAGCCCTGTACGCGATGAAGATCGCGATGAATAGCGTCGACGTTCATAAATGGGCGATGGCGGGATTTGGCGGTCTGGAAGACGTCGAAGACCAGATCTTTGAGCTCGTTCCGAAACCACTCATTGAGCGGAACGGTGAAACCCATCTTGTCGCGCCGCGCGGCGATCTCCCCTGGCAGATCGTCAGAAAACGCCGTCCGGAGGACATGCTTCATCTCTCCGCCGGCAAATTTCATACGCTCCGGAATGGCGGCCGCAAACTCCGCAACGGACCGCTCGAGCAATGGGACACGCGACTCAAGGCCGTGCGCCATGCTCATGCGGTCTTCCACCTGAAGCAGCGCCGGTAGCAGGCACTTGAACTCAAAATGCGTCATCGCATCAAAGGTGGAATTGGAACCCACATTTTCAGGATTGCTGAAAATCGCATCGAAGCGTTCAAAAACCGCCGCCTTATTCGTTCCCAACGCTCCCCAGTCCACCTCATCTCGCATATCGGAGGAACGGTCCGTGATCTTGAAATATTGCTTGTTCAAAGGTTCGAAAAGGCTATCGCCCCACGTCCTGCGCATGAGCGGCACATATTCTCGAAGCATTCCGAGATTGGGGACTAGCTCCTGAAGCGAGATGGGAAGCTCGTCTCCTTTTTCGTGGAGCACCTGCTTTAGCGCATGCTCCAGATAAGCGATCACAAAGCGGGCGTAGCCGCCGAACATCTCATCGCCGCCCTGCCCACCAAGAACGACCTTCACGTGCTTGGCAGCCAGCTCGGAAATCATGAACTGAGGAAAAGAACCGGGGCCGGCCACGGGGAAATCGAGATGGTAGATGATCTTTCCGATGTTCTTCTCGAAATCGCTCGCTTTGATGTCCAAAACATAGAGCGCAGAACCTGCGCGCTCCGCTGCGAGTTTCGCAAATCCGCTCTCGTCATACCCCGGGTATTCAAGGAACCGTCCATGAAACGCCTTGTGGCCAGACCTGGCTGCCCGGCTGGCCAGGATCGCCACGATGCTGGAATCGACACCACCCGAAAGATAACTGCCGACAGGCACATCGCTTCGCAAATGAAGTTTGACACTGTCCAGAAGACGGGATCGCATTTCCTCCCGCATCGTCTGCGTATCGAGATCATTCTTCAGATTGTGATTGACGTCCCAATAGCGCCGAATTCGCAGCCCGCCCTTCTCGACCACCAGGGTATGTCCCGGCATGAGTTGGTTGACGCCGCGAAACATCGTCTGCTCGCCAAGCGTATATTGGAAAGTCAGATATTCGGACAAAGCGCCGGGATCCGTATCGATCTCCGGAAGAAACGGCAGCAAAGCCTTGGCTTCAGACGCGAAAAAGAACTGGTCCTTCTGAACCGTATAATAGAACGGCTTTATGCCGAACGGATCGCGCGCGCAAAAAAGCCTTCTGCTCTTCTCATCCCAAAGCGCGAAAGCAAACATCCCGCGGAAATGGCGAACGCAGTCATCGCCCCATCGCGCATAGGCGGCCAAGATGGTTTCCGTGTCGCTGTGCGTACGAAAATTCCAACTGCTGGCCAATTCCTCTTTCAGCTCGAGATAATTGTATATCTCGCCATTGAAAACGATGCTGAGCCCGTTTTCGGCGTGCATGGGCTGACTGCCGGTGTTGTTTTCCCCCACGTCGATGATGCTCAGCCGGCGATGCGCCAAGCCCACCATGCCGTGACTGGGAGCCCAAAAATCATGACCGTCAGGCCCGCGGTGCGCTAGGATTTCATTGATAAGACGGAGGACGGGCTCCGCGCGCCGTCCCATCGGCCCGGCCAAACTCGCCACGCCCCCTATGCCACACATGCAATAGCCTTTCCGACGAGACCGCGAATCTTGGAGAAATCGCAGATTGTTCAGTCTCTTAGTATAGCCTATCGCATTGGGAAAGGGGATGATATTAGCGACATATGCGCTAATTCCGCCTTGCATAACAACCGCTTAGAGAGCCATCCCGAATGGTCCACGCTGATGTCGAGCTTCGTTTCTGGCCGAGGCTCCGCGCTTGGAGCCCCGATATCGAGCGTCTTTGGGGAACCTTCGCCTTCTACACCCTTACGATCGGCCTGATCACGAACATGCTTGCGGCTTATGCATTCGGTCCAATACCGATCGAATGGGTGAGCCGGATCATCTTTGTCAGCAGTGGCGCGCTGATGCTGTTCAGCGGAACCCTGCCCCGCGTGCCGTCGTTCACGCCATTCTTCTTGGTTCTGCAGTGGGGCGTGATCACAACTTTCGCGGGACTCATGGACCACAGCATGGTCCTGAGAATGCCGGTTCTCACGACACCTTATCCAGTCTTCGTCGCCCTCAGATTCATAAATATCCTGGCAGCGCTGAGCTGCGCATACCTGGTCGTGGCAACGGCGGAGCGGTATTCCTTCGACAAGATGACCAAGTTCATCGTGTGGCTTGGAACAATTGGCGCTCTCTATGCCATCTATGTCTACGTCGCCGAGGTCTATGGTTTGCCTGAGATATTTCGCAGCCGCATCGGCACGGGCGGCGGTGCACAATCCACGAAATTCAGCTACGACTTTCATCGCGCGCTCGGGTCGTTCCGCGAACCCAGCCATCTTGCAGAATGGCTTCTAGCGCCCCTGTTCACCAGCTTCGCGATCCGCAACAGAATATTCAACACGCATACGCTGATCATGATGCTGGCCATGCTTCTCACCGGAAGCCTCGCCGGGATCGCCGGCCTATTCGGCGGGATTTTCGCCGCCGCTGTTCTTGGCAACCCCATGCGCTCAAGCAGCTGGAAAGTGATCGGCGGCCTTTTCGGCGTTCTGATCTGCGGCGTTCTCGCATTCGCCATTTTTGCAGCAGGAAAAGACATCAACATATTCACGCTTTTCGATGTCTTGGGCGGCCGCGCAGGAGACGTCGCCTTCGGCGGAGGCCTTCGGCAATCCGACCGAGGCGATATTCTTTATGCCGCTCTTTCACAACCCATAACGCTATTTGGCTACGGCTTCGGCAGAGCCAACGTCATCCTTTCGAACACATATAGCGAAGCGACGATGGGCTCTACGCCGCTGATCGTGAGTTACCACAGCCTCTATCTGCATTACCTCTTCGCAACGGGCATCGTCGGACTTGCGCTTCTCCTGTGGTTCATTGTTACGCCCATCTATCTCTTCTGGTCACGCCGCCTGGCCCGCGTGAGGCCTCAGTTCTCCTATTTGGCGGGAGGCGTGGTCGCCTATGCGATCACCAACATTCTGTTGTTCGATGAGATGACGCCACAGTTTGCGATGATGATCGCCTTGGTCGTGGCAGTCGCCCGCGCAAAGGCGAACTTTCGGCCTGCGGAAAGTCGGAATCAGGTACTCGATCCGGCGCATCGTTGAAATATGGCACTTCCCCGGGTCCTTCTTCTATCTGACTGGTTCGCACCCGGTTACAAAGGTGGGGGAAGCCAGGCAGCCGTTGCCAATTTGGTCGCAGCCTTGTCGAATGAATTTGAATTCTCCGTCATTACGCGAAACCATGACTTGGGAGATAATACCCCATATGCCGTGGCGGACCGGGGCAACTGGTTATCAATCGAAGGCGCACGGGTGCGCTATCTTTCTCCTGAAGAAGAGAATTACCGGACAATCGCCGACATCATCGCATCGACGCCTCATGATGTCGTGCATCTAAATTCAGCGATTTCGCGAACTTTCTCTTTTCTGCCAGTACTGTCTCGCCGGCTTGCTTCGCAAAAAAGCTCTTTGATAATTTCTCCTCACGGAGAAATGGCGCCGAAAGCGCTGGAAAAAAAACAGGTCCGCAAATCGCTATACTTGA
>JBQCJO010000260.1:0-2777 GCA_051952735.1 Rhizomicrobium sp. | reverse complement strand
GCGGTGGTGCGGGCCACCCTGGTGACGCCTTGGTGTGTTTTAAAATTTATGGCGGGGTCTGCGTTCCAATTTTCTACTGCCTCCCAGATTTCAAGTGGGGGGCCCGAACGCCGGCGGGCCATGACAGCGGTGGTGTTGTTAAAGACCTTTCACGAACTCGTCGTACTGCGCCTTGGTCATCAACTTACCGAACTCGTCTTTGCTCACGCCCTTGAGCTTGAAGAACCAGCCCTCGCCTTCCGGGTCGGCGTTCACTTTCGCCGGCTCATCGGCCAGCGCCTTGTTGCCTTCGACAACTTCGCCGCCGACCGGCGCATAGACGTCGCTGGCCGCCTTCACGCTTTCGACCACGGCCGCTTCGCCGCCCGCGCCAACCTTGCGGCCAGCTTCGGGCACTTCGACGAACACGACATCGCCGAGCTGTTCGGCGGCATGCTTGGTGATGCCGACGGTCGCGGTGTCGCCATCGAGGCTGACCCATTCGTGCTGATCGGTGTAACGGACTTCGCTCATGGGAGCCTCTCAGTTGCGTTTGTAGCGGTTGGGAACGAATGGCATGGGCGCGATGCGCGCAGGATTGGGTTTGCCGCGCACCATCAGATCGACTTCGGTGCCGTCTTTGGCGAAGGCGCTATCGACATAACCCATCGCGACAGGCGCATTCAGCGAAGGGCCAAAGCCGCCGCTGGTGATCTTGCCGATGATCTTGCCGGATTTGTCGGTGATCTCTGTGCCTTCGCGCGCAGGCGCTTTGCCGACGGGAAGAATACCGACACGCCTTTTCTCCGTGCCGTTCAGCACGCGGTCCATGATCTTCTCGCCGGCGGGAAAATCCTTGTCCATCTTGCGGCGCTTGCCGATGGACCAGACAAGATTGGCCTCCGCCGGATCGACGGTTTCGTCGATGTCATGGCCATAAAGGCAAAGCCCGGCTTCAAGGCGCAGCGAGTCACGCGCCGCGAGTCCAATGGGCAGAACATCCGGATCGGCGAGCAACGCACGCGCGACCTTCTCGACATCCTTTCCTTCGAGCGAAATCTCAAAGCCGTCTTCGCCGGTGTAACCGGAACGGCTGACGATGGCGAGGCAACCGGCCACCGTCGCACGGCGAACCTGCATGAAGGTCATCGTGTCGATGCCGGGCGAAAGCTTTTCGAGAACCTTGCCCGCCGCCGGCCCCTGCAGCGCGAGCAGCGCGCGATCCGGCTTCGGCGTCAGCGTGGCATGGCCTTTCAGCTTCTCCGCCATATAGGCGAAGTCGCCTTCCTTGGTCGCGCCGTTGACGACGAGATAGAGATCCTTCTCGCCCGCCAGATGCGTGAACATGAAATCGTCGATGATCGTGCCGCGATCGTTCAGCAGAAGGCCGTAACGCTGCATGCCTTCTTTGAGGCCCTGCACATCGGCGGGCGTCACGCGCTCCAGCGCCTTGGCCGGATTGTCGCCGCCGAGGAACGCCTGTCCCATATGCGAGACGTCAAACAGTCCCGCCTTCTCGCGCGTGTGCAGATGCTCTTTCAGAACGCCGGTCGGAAATTGCACCGGCATGTCATAGCCGGCGAACGGCACCATCTTGGCGCCAAGCTCCAGATGCAAAGCATGGAGCGGTGTCTTGCGGAGAGTTTCTTCGCTGCCGGTCATAAGGTCCACAAACAGAAGTTGATAAGGCGCACTCCGGCGAGCCGGACTTTGCACCCCTCTGTCATGGGACCTGAGAGATTTCCCCGCGCGCGCCAAACCAAATATCGGCGCTGCGGATTACCCCTTCGGTGAAACCACCCCCACCGGATGGTTCGCTTTCCAGAAGTTCATCTCCTTCGCGGTCCTTTTGCCTGAGAGTTTCCGGGGCGGTTGCTCCTTCGGCGCTGGCTCTTCGCCAATCTCTCCCGCGAGGGATCGAATGTATGGCCGGGACGGCGCGCCTCACGGCGGGGTCGCCCGTTGGGCCGGAATATAGAGAGCGAGGTCAGGGAGTCAAAGAAAAGCAGCCGCTTGGGCCGATTCGCTCACATCCTGGGCGGGATTTCGATGCCCAGAAGATCCAGGCCCTTGCGCAATGTTTCCAGTGTCAACGCGCAAAGCCCCAGCCGCGCCGCACGCAGATCCGCGTCGGTCTCGGAAAGGATGTGATGTTCCGAATAGAACCGGCTGAATTCCTGCGCGAGATTGAACACGTAGTCGCAGATCAGGTTCGGCGCGCGCCGCGCTTCCGCGGCCGCCATCACATCCGGCAAAGCCAGAAGTTGCAATGCGAGCTTGCGCTCCTCATCGGAGCGGATCACCGGCGCGGCCGTCGCAAAGCCCTGCTCCTTGGCACGCCGCAGGATCGATTGAATGCGCACCGCCGCGTACTGGAGATAAGGCCCGGTCTTGCCCTCGAACTTCGAAAACCGCGCGATGTCGAAGATGTAGTCGGTCAGGCGATAGTTGGAGAGGTCTGCGAATTTCAACGTCGCGACGCCAACCATTTTCGCGGTAGCGGCGCGTTCCTCCGCCGAATAGTCATTGGCGAGGCCCGCTTCCGCGAGCCGCTTGTCCGCCTCTTCGGTCACCATCGCGATGAGATCGAACAGTTTCATCACACCGCCGGCGCGCGTCTTGAACGGCTTGCCGTCCGGTCCATTCATCGTGCCGAAGCCATCATGTTCCAGCTTGGCTTTGCCGTTCAGGCCCGCTTTCTCGGCGGCACGATACACCTGCTCGAAATGCAGGTGCTGGCGTTGATCGACAACATAAAGAACAAGGTCCGGGTTCTGCGATTTTACGCGGTCCACGAT
>JBQCJO010000259.1:0-3287 GCA_051952735.1 Rhizomicrobium sp. | reverse complement strand
CTATCTCTGGTTTCTCGATGTGCTGCGGGCCGCCGGCGGCCTTGAATATCTTATAGGCGCCGAAGATGGCGGGCAGGAAGCCCAGTTCAAGGGCGGCATGCAGCAGATCCCGCAACGCATGGCGGATGCGCTGGGCGATCGCGTCGTTCTGGAAGCGCCGGTGGAAAAGATCGCGCAGGATGCAAACGGCGTCCGCGTGACCACGCCCAAGGGCGAATTCTCCGCGCGCTTCATCATCGTGGCCACACCACCCACCGCTGCATCGCGCATTCAGTATGAGCCGCATCTGCCGGCCATGCGCGATGGCCTGCAACAGCGCATGCCGTCCGGCACGATCACCAAAGTCATCGTGACCTACAGCAACGCCTTCTGGCGCAGCGCGGGATGGTCCGGCCAGGTGGCGACCGACGACGACACGCTGGGCGTCGTGCTGGACGATGCGCGCGACACCGGTCCCGCCGCGCTTCTCTGCTTCATCGAAGGCCGCCGCGCCGTGGAGATGAGCGCGCTCGGCAAGGACGCGCGCAAAGAGAAAGTCATCGCCTCACTCGTGCGCTTCTTCGGCCCGGAAGCCGCGCATCCGCTCGGCTATGAAGACAATGACTGGCTGACGGAGCCCTACATCCACGGCTATGTCGGCCACATGGCGCCGGGCGTGATGACGCGCTTCGGTCCGGCGCTGCGCGAGCCGTGCGGCCGCATCCACTGGGCGGGAACGGAAACGGCCATCGAATTCATGGGCTATATCGAGGGCGGATTGCGCTCGGGAATCCGCGCCGCGCGGGAGGTTGCCGCGCGCCACAACGAATAGCTTCCCTCAGCCCGGAACCTTTGGTTAACCAAATCTCGACACATGGCCGGTTAAAAATAGCCATGGTCGAGGGCAATGCACCGGGGGAGCGCTACACCCAGATGGCGCAGGAAAACGGTTGGGTCGGTCTATGCGATCCGACGCTGAATTTCCGCGCGCCCGAATTGCTGGAGTTGTGCCGCCAGTGGCACGAACTCAAAGGCTCCGGCGAAATCCCCAAGCGCGCCGATTTCACCCCGCGCGTTCTCAAGAACAGTCTGCCGCATCTTGCGATCTATGAATGCGTAAATTGCCCGAAGCTGGGCAAGCGTTATCGCGTGCGCCTGATGGGCACGCGTTTCGCCGACGTGATGGGCGATCTCACCGGAAAATTCGTGGACGAGGCCGTAGCACCGCAATTCCTGCCGCGCTGGTATGCGGCGCTGGACGCGGTGCTGGAGGCGCGCGCGCCGCTGCGCTTCCTCAGCCGCTCCGATACGATGGACAAGAAATTCTTGCTCGGCGAATTCTTTGAAGCGCCGTTGCTGAGCGACAGCGGCGAACCCAGTCTCGTTCTGGCCGCGGGCATCTACAGTCCGATGCGCAGCTGGAAAGAAGTTCTGAATCAGGAACGCGCCAGAGCCGTATCCGTCGCTGCCTAAAGCGGCGTCACCATGAATCCCGCGCGCGGGAAGTGCACCACCACATCGCCGACCTGATCATCCGACCGTGCAATCGCGATCTCGTGCGCATTGCCGAACAGGATCGTTCCCTCCACGGGATCGCGGCCATAGTCGTCCGCCGACACGGCCACGCGCGTCCCCGGCGTCAATCCGCGCGGATCGCCCGGATCGGCCGCCATCTGGGCGTCCGGCGTCGCGGACTTCGCGACTTTCAGCGCGTCCTTTGAATCCATCGGCGTCGGCTTGCCATGTCCGATGGCGGCGAGGCGGGCCACCCAGGCCGCGACTTTGGGATATTCGCGCAAATAGCCCGCCGCGACATGCGGAATCGCCGCCTGCAGCCACCAGAAGTTCATATAGGCGTGCAGATCGGCCGCGCCGGGCTTTGCGCCGCCCACGAAATCGCGTCCGTCGTCCAATGTCTCCGCCACGAAGTCCGCATGCGCGCGCCATTGATCGCGCATGAACGGCGCGGCCGCGTTCATCGCATCGGTGTTGAAGGTCGAGCCGGACATCTTGCTGCGGTCCTGCTTGAACGCCTCGGGCACCATGTCGCCGACTTCCGCAAACACCAATGCCACCGACGCCATGAAGAACACCCGGTCGCTCCAGAAGCCGAGCGCGTAGGCGAGGCCGTTCTTCAGCGGAAAGATCGGCGGCGTGGGATAACGCCGCTCCAGCTCGCGCAGGATGATCTGCGTATCGCAAAAGATGTCGGCGCCGATCTGCATCACCGGCGTCTTGCGATAGCCGCCGGTCAGCGGAATGAGATCGGGCTTGGGCATCATGTTGGGGATTTCGACCGAGCGCCACGGCAGGCCCTTGATGCCGAACGCCACGCGCACCTTCTCGGAGAAGGGCGACGCCGGATAGTGATGGAAAATGATTTCGTTGGTCATCAGTTCAACTCGTTTGAGAATCGGATGTTGTTCTTTTCGAGGCCTTCGACCACGACGTCCAGCCCGCCGGAACGGATCATCCATTCCAGGCGGTGATCGCGGTATTCGCGCTTGAAGAGCCCGCTTTTCACCGCCTGATCCACTTGCGCCATGTTGGCGACGACCGCCGCCGCGGCATCGGCGGCTTTCTTCACCGACGGCCGCGCATTGGCGCGCTTCAGCCATTGGCCCAGCGGTGAAGCGTCATCCGGCCCGATGCCGTTGCCGCGTGCGCCGTTGAGATAAGGCACGACCGACAGATCGGCCCAGCCGAACGTCTCGCCATTGAACCACTCGCGTTTGCCCAGATGCCGCGACAGCCAGTCATAGATGCCGCGCGCCTGGGCATGGGCGCGCGCTTCCAGCGTGCGGGCGCGCTCGCCGGTGGCGCGCTTGAACCATTTGATCTCGCCCAGGCCCCAGTTGATCGGCTCGAAGCTGGTGTCCATCACGTCCTCGATCGTGCGCGCCGTCGCCCGCTCCGCCGCAGATTTGGGCAGCATCGCGGGTGAGGGCCATTTGTCCTCGATATATTCCAGGATGATGGTGGAATCGAAAACCGATACGTCGCCGTCGATCAGCGACGGGACTTCGCCGCGGGGATTGGATTTGAGAAAGCTGGTGTCCGGCTGCCCGCTGCCGATGGCGGCAGGCATGCGCGTCTCGTAACCCACGCCTTTCTCGTCCAGCGAGATCTTCACCTTCTGCGCATAAGGCGACAGCGGATGTTCATAGACGATGAGGCTCATGTGCGGCTTCCTCTTTTGTCGTTCCAGATCTGCGCCATCCATCCGAACAGCCTGGCGGGATCGGACGGAACATCCATAGTGCCGAATTCGCGGGAGAGCGTGGCGGGGTTCACGGCGATGCGGTCGC
>JBQCJO010000258.1:0-4366 GCA_051952735.1 Rhizomicrobium sp. | reverse complement strand
ACCAAGTCGGGCCTCATCTTCATCGGCGCTTCGATGGACTCGCGCGTGCGCGCCATCGATCTGAAGAGCGGCAAGGTGTTGTGGAAGGCGAATGTGGATGCGCCGTCCGTCGCGATCCCGGCCACCTACACATACAAGGGCAAGCAATATGTCGTGTTCAGCGCCGGCGGCAATCCGTTGCTGACGCCGAAGATCAGCGACCAGGTTGTCGCCTTCGCTCTGCCGTAACGGGGAAAACGATGCGCGGAATTCTTTTGGGATGCGTCGCGGCGTTGTTCGCCAGCAGTGCCGCGCTCGCCAACGATACGGACTTTCAGCCGGGACTGACCGGCGACTGGAACGGCGCGCGCACCGATATGAAGAACGAAGGCTGGCAATTCCAGGTCAAAGGCACGTTCGAAGGCGCATGGAACCCATCCGGCGGCGATCACCAATCGGCGACCGGCGCGAATGAGCTGGATTTTGAAGCGCTGGCCGATCTGGGCAAGCTCATCGGCGACGATGGCGGCTCGCTTGAGGTGAACATCACCAAGCGCTTCGGCGCCAATCTCATGGATACGGCAGGATTGAACACCTTGATGCAGCCGCAGGAAATCTACGGCCGCGGAGATATCTGGCGTCTGTCGCAGCTTTCTTTCGAGCAGAAGCTCTTCGACAAGAAGGTCAGCATCGAATTCGGCCGGATGAATCCGGATTCGGATTTCGACGTCATTCCCTGCAACTTCCAGAACCTGACTTTCTGCGGATCGACGCCGGGCAATGTGGACGGCGACTACTGGTTCAACCATCCCGTGAGCCAGTGGGGCGCGCGCCTCAAGGGGAATGTCAGCGACACGGTCGATTTGGCGATCGGCATCTACCAGATCAACCCGAAGAACCTGGTGCAGGGGTTCTCATTCGCGTTCTCGGGCGGGCAGGGCGAACTGATTCCGTTCGAGCTGGAATGGAAGCCGTCGGTTGCGGGTCTGCCGGGCGATTACCAGATCGGCGGCTGGCACAGCAGCATGCAGGCAGCCGATGTGTTCTACGATGTGAACCGCGATCCGTTGTCGGTGACGGGATTGCCCGCGCTAATGGATCACGGGCGCGACGGCTTCTTCCTCGATGCGCGCCAGCAGATCATTGGCGAAGCACCGCCCAAGGATGCGCCGCCCGCCAGCTACGGCAAGGGCCTCACGCTCTTCGCCAAATACATGCAGTCCGACCGCCGCACATCGATGACGGACAAGCAATTCGCGGTGGGCGCAACCTACAAAGGCGCGCTGTCGTCGCGTCCGGATGATGAGATCGCACTGGCCTTCGGCGGAACGCACGTCAACGGCCGCGTGGCCGATGGCGAGAGGCTGTTCAACGCCGCCGGCGGCGCGCCACCGCAACCGGTGCAGCACACCGAATATGTCACCGAGCTGGATTACCGCGCGATCGTCGCCAAAGGCGCGGAGCTTTCGCCGAACCTGCAATACATCGTCGATCCAGGCGGCGTTTCCGGCCGCAAGGACATCTTCGCTCTGGGCCTGAAGGCGACGCTGACGCTCTAGGTCAGGCTTCCAGCCAATGCACGCTGAACAACCGGTCGGGATCGGTCCATAGCTGCCTGGGCGTGAATCCGGCTTCCTCCGCCAGCGCGCGGAAACCGTCGGCGGTGTATTTGTGCGAGTTCTCGGTATGGATCGTCTCGCCTTCGTGGAAGGTGAAGCATTCGCCCGCCACGCTGACGCGCTGGTCTTCCATGCTCATCAGGTGCATTTCGATGCGCTGCTGCGCCGGATTGTAGAAGGCGTAATGGGCGAAGGCGTCGGCGTCGAAATTCGCATCCAGCTCGCGGTTGATGCGCGCCAGGATGTTCTTGTTGAACGCTTCGGTCACGCCCGCCGCGTCGTTGTATGCCGCATGCAGGATCGCCGGGTCCTTCACCAGATCCACGCCGATCAGAAGTCCGCCGCCTTTCAGCAAGGCGGCCGCGCGGCGCAGGAAGGCGGCCGCTTCGGCGCGCGTGAAATTGCCGATGGTCGAGCCGGGGAAGAAACCCACGCGGCGCGCGCCGGTCTGCGGCAGCTTCATCGCCTTGGTGAAATCGGCCGCCACCGGATGCACGGGAATGTTCGGAAATGCGGATGCGAGTTTCTTGGCCATTCCCTGCAAATAGTCGCCGGAAATGTCGATCGGCACATAGGCGCGCGGGTTCTGCAGCGCTGCGAGCACGATGCCCGCCTTGGCGAGCGAACCGGCGCCGAACTCGATCAATTCCGCATCTTCGCCGATGACGCGCGCGAAATCGCCGGCGTGATCGCGCAACAGCTTCATCTCCGTCCGCGTCGGGTAATATTCCGGCAGCTCGGTGATCAGATCGAACAGCCGCGAGCCTTCCGCGTCGTAGAAATATTTGCACGGCAGCTCTTTGGGGTGATGGCGCAAGCCCGCCAGCACTGCGCTCGCGAAATCGCTTTCGATGCGCCGCCCGCGCTCGACCGGCGAGCGGAAAAGGATTCCTGCACTGCTCATATCAATCCTCCGCGAGGCGGATGCCGCTGAACTGCCATCGCGCGGACGGCGGAAAGAAATTGCGATAGCTGGTGCGGATGTGATCGGCCGGCGTGGCGCAGGAGCCGCCGCGCAACACGATCTGTCCCACCATGAATTTGCCGTTGTATTCGGCCAGCTTGCCGTCGAACGGCTTGAAACCGGGATAAGGATCGTAGGACGAACGCGTCCACACCCAGGCATCGCCCAGCATGTTCACGTCGCCATTCGGCCCGCGCGGATGCAGACGATCCAGATCGAGCAATTGCCCGCGCTCCGGATTCTGTTCCGCCACCGCTTCCCATTCGAACTCCGTCGGCAATCGCTTGTCCGCCCACGCGGCATAGGCCGACGCCTCATAGAAGCTCACATGCACCACCGGCTCGCCGGGATTGATGGGGCGCACGCCGTTCAAGGTGAAATGCTGGCCGTCTTCCAGCCAGTAGAGCGGCGCCTTCCAGCCTTCGCGCTGCGCCAATGCCCATCCATCGGACAACCACAGATCGGGCCGCGCGTAACCGCCGTCCTCGATGAACGCCTGGTACTCGCCGTTCGTCACCAGCCGCGACGCCAGCTTGAACGGCCGCAGCAACACTTCATGCCGCGGGCCTTCATTGTCGAACGCGAATTCCTTGCCGTCGTAACCCACTTCGACCACGCCGCCGTTGTGCTCGATCCAGTCCAGTGCCGGTGTCGCATCCATCGCCTGTGGTGTGGCGGGGCGATAAGCGGGCAGAAGCGGATTCATGAAGAACGGATGCTTGATATCGGTCAGCATCAGCTCCTGATGCTGCTGCTCGTGATTGAGCCCAAGAATGGTCAGCGCGCGGCGTTCCGGTCCGGCATGCGGCAACATCTTCTCCATCGCGCCGTCCACATGCGCGCGATAGGCCCTCACCTCGGCGGCGGAGGGCCGCGTCAGCAATCCGCGATTGGCGCGCGTGAACGGCGTGCCCAAACCCAGATAATAGGAATTGAAGATCGCATCGAAGCGCGCGTCGAACGGCTCGTATCCCGGTTCGCGCGACAGGATCATCGTCTCGAAGAACCATGTCGTGTGCGCCAGATGCCATTTCATCGGGCTGGCATCGAGCATCGACTGCACATTCTGGTCTTCGGCCGACAACGGCGCGGCAATGGCCATGCTCAGCGCGCGGACATCGCAATAGCGCTGCTGCAGGGAAGGCGCGGGCGTGGATGCGGTGTGAAGAGACATCGGGTCCTTACATAAGCACGCCGGGCGAAAAGGCACGCGATATGCGAACCCTGAAAGAATAATGGTTGGAGAATACGATGGTTCCAACAGCGTCGAAATTTGCCACGAGTTATAAGGGCTTACCGTGCATCTGCCGTTTCGCATGGAGGCGGATGCGCACTGCGCATTTCCCTTATGCAAGTGCGTGTTTGGGACGCGGGATATTCTCCGCGTCCCGCACGTGGTTCAGGCAAGCCCGTAGGAATCCACCATCGGCACGTCGAGGCGCAGGATGTCCGGCGTCGTCGCGAAACGCGCGGCGTTGTTCTCCGAGAAGGCCTTGAAGCTGGGCAGGTCCACCAGCGGCGCGGAATCGGCGTCTTCCGTGTTGACGAACAGATGCACGAAGTCGTTGCCGTCGCGCAGCAGCGTGTAGGCCACGCCCTTCGGCTTCTTCTGTTGAAGCTCCGCGAACACGGCGCGGGAGAGGGCTTCGTTTTCCGCCGCGCATTCCGGCTTGGTGGTGTAACGGACAAGTGTAATTCTCTGCATGGTGACATCCTGTACGAGGTTTCACGGACAAGGACGCCGCCGGCGGAGCGGAAGATTCCCGGCGAAAAATATTTCGCGGCGGGGAATCCTTTCGATGGC
>JBQCJO010000257.1:0-6166 GCA_051952735.1 Rhizomicrobium sp. | reverse complement strand
AGACCCGAGACGCCGATCATGAGTGCGCCACAGAGTGACATTGTCTTACTTTCCTTTTCCCTCCGGTGTTCTGCGGGCTTCGCCTGCGTGGCCGGTTTGTTTCAAGGAAGCCGTTTCTCGGCTTCCGATCATTCTTCAATTCGTTGTTACGTCCACGGCGGAAACCGCGCTGACGGGGACAGCCATGCTGCCGACCATCAGATAGGGTTCCGAGCCGGTGAAGTTGACTTCGCTCACGACGCCCTTGCTGGCGACGGCGCTTTCGACCGTGCTGCCATCCGACGCCAGTGCCGCGACGCTGAGCTTGTAGGTGCCGTCGTCGAGCTCGTTACCGCTGCTGTCCTTGCCGTTCCAGTCGAAGTCGTGCTGGCCGGCGCTGGTTTCGCCCTTGCCGGTGTAGACGAGCTTGCCGTTCGAGTCCGTGACCGTGATCGTGGTCGAGGCGGCGGCACCGCCGAGCGCGTAGCTCCAGTGCGCGTCGCCATCCGTGAGCTGGCCGCTGCCGTCGGTGATGGTGATGTTCTTGCCAAGATAGTTGATGGCGTTGTTGGAGGTCGTGCCTTGCTGCAACGAGATCAACTGCTTCAGGTTGTCGTTCGTGTTGATCTGCTGCTCGACGCCGGAGAACGCGACGAGTTCCTGCGTGAACTGATCGGAGTCCATCGGGTTCATCGGATCCTGGTTCTGCAACTGCGTGGTGAGCAGCGTCAGGAAGGTGTCGAAATTGCCCGACAGGCCGTTGAGCGCGCTGTTCGAGCTGCCGCTGGTGCTGCTGTTCGTGGCGCTTGTGGCGGGTGGAACCGTCGTCATGACTTACCTCAAACCCGGATATCGAGCCGCGAGTCGCCGGGTGCGATGCTCGCGCTGGAACTGGTGGAGACGATGTCGGGCGTCTGAACCGCGGCGATCGAAAGCGCGCGGCTGCGCGCGTTGAACGTCGGCGTCGAAGACTGTTGCTCGCCCTTGAGCGAGAAGTTCAGGCCGCTGTTGGCGAGATTGAGGCCCGCATCGCGCAGGTTCTGCGCAAGCGTCGCCTGGTCCTGCTTAAGGAGCTGAAGCGTCTGCGGATGCTCGGCCGTCAGGTGCGCCTGCGCCTGGCCGCTGGAATCCACCGAGATGCGCACGTCGATTTTGCCCAGATCCGCCGGATGCAGATTGATGTCGAACTGCTTTTCGCCATCCTTGGAGCGCGCCGCGATGGCAACGCCGAGATCGGCGAACGCCGTCTGATCGGGCAGCGGATTGTTCTGCGGCTGTTGCGATACCTGCAGCGTCGTTGCGATATGCGACGGCTGAACCGGCGCGGACGCCATGGCGGTGCCATTGCCGGTGTCGGGATTGACCGTCGCCGTTGCCGTTGCCGTGGTGTGCGCGGAAGATTGCTGATCGGCGGCAAAGACCTGCGGCGCCGGCGACGAGGATTTCTGCGCCTGGCTTGCGGCATGCGCGGCGCCGGACTGCGCCGGATTCTTGTCGCTGCCTTTGTCCTGTCCGCCCTGCGCGCTGGGTTGGCCGTCTTTCGGATTTGCCGCCGCAACGCCGAACTGCACGGGCAGCGCCTGCGCTTCGACTTTTTCCTGCGGCGCGGCCTGATGCGTCGCGACCTGGGTCGCATTCGACATCGCGGCGTTTTCGAGTTTCGTTACGGTCGGCGCGGCCGCGGTTTTCTGAGCGGTCACTTCCGCGACGGCGACGCTTCGCGCGGCGCTGTGCGCGGTGTCGGGAGCGTGCGTCGCGCCCGCTGTTGCCGCCATCTTTGCGCCCAGCGCCTCGATGGCGTCGGCACTCATGGCTGCTGTATCCGTTTTATCGGACGATTTGCCGGAAGGCTTTGCGCTCGCGATCTTCGCGTTCGGCACCTTGCTGCCGTCGTCCTGGCCGGTCTTGAGCACCGGAGCCTGCGCTGTCTTCAACAGCGCGGCGGCAAGTTTCTTTTGTGATGCCGCATGCGCGGCCGTCTTGGACGCATCGGCCTGCGGAGATTTCGCACTGCTATTGGAGACGTCGCTATTGCCCGGCGCCGCCGCATTGCCCGCCTGCAGTGCCGCCATATCGGCAGGCGTGAGGGGAGTCTGTTTTCCGTCGCCGCTGGAGGCCGGCTTTGCCGCCTCGATCTTTCCGGTAACCGGATTCAATGCCGGCGTGGTGTGCTTGCCCACATGACCGCCCTTGGTCATGGCCGCGCGCAACGAAGGAATGTCGATGCCGCTATTGCCAGCCTGGAGTTTCTGCAGAATGCCCTGCTGCTCAAACTGTTGTGGCGCCAAACCGAGCGCGGGATCGCCGCTCTTCAGCTTGTTCTTGAGCTTGGCAAGCTTGCCGTGGCCGAACATGACAAGGTGCGTGCCGTCATCGCCGGCGCCGGAAGCGGATGCACCCTGCGGCGCGAGAACGGCTTCCAGGCTATCGGTGAATGTGCCGCCGGTTCCGTTGCCTGCAAGGGCAGCGGAAGCATTCGCGCCCGTGGTGTTGCTCACCGCAGGCGTTGGCGAAACTGCATTGGCTGACGCGAGAGCCATATTCGATCCGCAATAATCCGGATGAACAAAAGCAAAGGGCGGACCAGTTTGTTTGCCCGCGCAATTCCTCGAAATTTCGCGAAACCCGATGGCGTGCCGTTACGCGATTGCGCGGGCATGAAGTGCCGCGCCCGGCAAACTCTGCCGTGTTTGCGCATCGTTCAACGCGCGGAATTCCCAAGAGAAGCGCGGCTTTCGCATGGCACGGAGCTTGCGACCTTGCCGACGGCATAAAAGCATCTGGAGCGGGGACGCCCGTGTCGATCAACAGTATTCTCAATAGCGCGATGTCTGCGTTGCAGACCAACCAGGCCGCGCTCAAGGTCGTCTCCGACAACGTCGCCAACATCAACACGCCCGGCTATTCGCGGCGCGTCGTCAATCAGCAGACCCAGGTCAACGGCGGAACGCTGATGGGCGTGGATATCGCCAGCGTTCAGCGCGTCGTTGATAAATTCTTGCAGAGCGAAGCGCTGGCCGCCGGCGCCGGCTCGGCTCAATACGGCGCGCAAAGCGACATCTACGATCAGTTGAACGGCATCCTCGGCAAACCGGGTGACGGCAGCTCGCTCAACGCCAAGCTGGACAATATCTTCTCTGCGCTCGCCACGGCCTCGCAGGCTCCCAGTTCTTCGACCAGCCAGCAAAGCGTCCTGACCGCCCTGCAAAGCCTGGCGACGACGATCTCCGGCATGTCCTCGTCCGTCACCACCCTGCAGACGCAGGTGGATGGGCAGATCAGCTCCTCGATTTCCAGCGTCAACTCGCTGATCAAGAACATCTACAACCTCAACCAGCAGATTCAGACGGCCACGCTTGCGGGCGATCCGTCCTCCGGTCTTCTCGACCAGCGCGATCAGGCGGTGCAGCAGCTTTCGTCCCTGGTCGGCGTGCGGGTGAACGAACAGGCGAACGGCCAGCTCATCGTCTCCACACAGGACGGCGTCAATCTTGTCGGCGACACCTACGCGCAGCTCTCCTATGCGGGCGGCAACGCGAACGGCGCCTACGGCCAGATCACGATGACGAGCATCAATGGCACGAACGGCAACCAGATCGGCCCGGCGCAGGTGCTCGATCCGCATCTGGGTTCCGGCTCGATCCAGGGATTGATCGACATGCGCGACAATCAATTGCCTGCGCTGCAGAGCGAACTGGGCAATTTCGCGCGCCAGACGGCATTGGCTTTCAACGCGCAGGCGAACGCCAATTCCGCCGCGCCGCCGCCGTCATCTCTCGATGGCCGCAACACCGGCCTTCTTTCCACCGACGCCCTCAACTTCACCGGCAAGACGACAATCGCCGTTGCCGGCGCCGACGGCAGCCTGGTCAGCCGCATCGATGTGGACTTCGACGCTGGAACCCTTTCGGTCGACGGCGGATCGGCGGTGAGCATCGGCACGACGATCGACGATTTCGCGACCGCGCTCGACTCCGCGCTAGGCAGCAATGGCAGCGCCAGTTTCTCCGATGGCGAGCTCAATATCTCTGCCACCGGCACCAACGGTGTTGTCGTGAAGGACGATGCCACCACACCGTCCGACCGTGGTGGCGTCGGCTTTTCGCAATTCTTCGGCCTGAACGATGTGTTCGAAGGCTCCTCGCCTTCGATCCTCTCCACGGGCCTGTCCGCATCCGACGACAGCGGGCTCGCCGCCGGAAGCACGATGAGCTTCATGCTCAAGAATCCCAACGGCGCCATCGACAAGCAGATCACCGTGACGATCACGGCCGGCATGTCGGTCGGCGACGTCGTCACGGCCATGAACACCGCGATGGGCAGCGCCGGCACGTTTGCGCTGAACAGCGACGGATCGATGAAGTTCACGCCGTCGGCCGCGAACAGCAAGGACATGCTCACGGTGACGTCGGACACGACGCAGCGCGGCTCTACCGGCATGAGTTTCACCCAGATGTTCGGCATCGGCGCCAATCAGGCGGCGGCACAGGCGCAGGGTTTCTCGATCAACCAGAACATGGCGTCGTCGCCGTCTTCGCTGCCCTTCGCGCAGGCGAACATCACCGGATCGACGGTGGCGGGCGACTCCATTCTGGGTTCGGGCGATGCGCGCGGCTTGATCGCGCTGCAGAACCTTGCCAACGCAAGGCAGAATTTTTCCGCCGCCGGCGGTTTGGGCGCGCAAGTTTCGACGCTTGCCGACTACGCAGCGAATTTCTACCAGGACATCTCGACGCGCAGCAACGCGGCTTCGAACGCGAGCACGACGCAGAGCGACCGCTTGTCCGAAGCGCAGGCGCGGCAGGCGAGCGAGTCCGGCGTCAACCTGGATGAAGAACTGTCCAACATGATGATCTACCAGAAAGCGTACGCCGCCGGCGCGCGCATGCTGCAGGTCGGCCAGCAGCTCTATGACACGCTGCTGCAGATGCCGGTTTGAGGAGTTGAACGATGACCATTGATCGCGTCGCAACGAACTCGCAGAGCCAGTTCCTGCTCAATCAGATCCAGCAGGCGGAGCTCTCGCTGGACAAGTCGCAGACACAGGTGACGAGCGGCAAGGTTTCCACGACCTATTCGGGCATCGGCGACAAGACCGCCATGCTGGAGGCGGCGCGTTCGGCTTCGAACCGCGCGGACGCTTATCAGTCGGCAACCTCGCTCGCGCTCAATCAGGCGGATTTGCAGGACAGCCAGATGAGTTCGCTGTCGGACCTCGCCAATCAGCTTCGCCAGGCCATCACCACCGCCGTCGGCAACAATGACGGCTCCACGCTGATGACCACGGTGCAGGGCATTTTCGATCAGGCATCGCAGATCCTGAATTCGAAGGACGCGAACGGCAATTACCTTTATGGCGGCGACAAGAACGGCCAGCCGCCGCTCACGGTGTCGAGCCTGAGCGATCTGGCTTCGCTGTCTTCAGCGTCGGACGCTTTTCAGAACGGCACGCTCGCCAATTCGGTGATGGTCGGCGACGGCCAAAGCATCCAGGTCGGCATGCTGGCATCGGATGTCGGTGGCGATCTGATGAAGACCTTCAAGGAGATCGCCGATTTCGCCGCTGGGCCGGACGGTACGCTCACCGACAACCTGACCCCGACACAGTCATCCTTCCTGACCGGCGAAATCGCTTCGGCGACGACCGCCGCGACACAGGTGAACAATTCGGCGGCCGCGAACGGCAACATCTACAGCCAGCTCAAGGATGCGAGCGCCGGCCAGAAGACCATGTCCAACCTGTTCCAGGGTTTCGTCTCGAACATCGAGGACGTGGACATGCCCACCGCGATCACCCAGCTCAACCAGAGCCAGATCGCCCTGCAGGCGGCGCTTCAGGTGACGGCGCAACTGAACCAGGTTTCGCTGCTGAACTACATCAGCCCGACCTCCGGCTGAAACGCTTGAAGGACGGTCCCGGGGGGCCTATAGGCACGCCCCATGACCGGCCAGCCCGCCCGCAACAGTCTCGGATTTGCGAAAAGCCCGCGCGAAACACGCGTGGTCGTCGCCATGTCCGGCGGCGTGGACTCTTCGGTCACCGCCGCGTTGCTCAAGCGCGAAGGCTACGACGTCATCGGCATGACCTTGCAGCTTTACGATGCGGGCGCCGCTGCGAAGAAGAAGGGTGCGTGCTGCGCGGGACAGGATATCCACGATGCACGCCGCGTGGCGGAGAGCCTTGGTA
>JBQCJO010000256.1:0-13042 GCA_051952735.1 Rhizomicrobium sp. | reverse complement strand
TCATCTTCTTGCCCTTGCTCAATGCCGCACTGGTAGCGGCTATGTTGCGTCCTTGGTTTCTCGGACAGGGACATCTGTTTGACTAAGTGATCGCCCAGATGAACCCATGGTGGGGTCTCGGGCTGTGCGCCCTCCTCGGCATCGTTGCCGGCCTGCCGTCCGGACTGATGACGATCATACTCTACAAGGTGGAAGATCTCTTCTACGAGCTTCCCATCCATTGGATGTGGTGGCCCGCGCTCGGCGGCGTGGTGGTCGGCATCGGCGGCTGGCTCGATCCGGCTGTGCTCGGCGTCGGTTACGACAACATCCGCGCGCTGGTGAACGGCTCGCTGAACATGCACGACGCCGTCGCACTGTTGGTCGGCAAATGCGTGGTGTGGATCGTGGCGCTGTCATCCGGCACATCCGGCGGCGTGCTCGCGCCGTTGCTCATCATGGGCGGCGCATTGGGCTCGCTGGAAGCGCACTTCCTGCCGTTCGGCGATGCAGGCTTCTGGGCCATCCTCGGCATGGCGGCCATCCTCGGAGGCACGATGCGCGCGCCGCTGACAAGCACGCTGTTCGCAGTCGAACTCACCGGCAACCACCATCTTCTCGCGCCGGTGCTGGTGGGATCCGTCGCTGCCTTCGCGACCACGGTGTTGCTGATGCGCCGCTCGATCCTGACGGAGCGCATTGCGCGGCGCGGCCATCACATCATGCGCGAATACACCATCGATCCCTTCCTGCAGACGCGCGTGGACCAGATCATGGCCAAGCCCGTGCACACGCTGGCAGGGTCCATTCCGGTGGACGAAGCCATCGCCTTCTTCATGGCGGCGGAAGGGCCGAAGCGCCACAAGAGCTATCCGGTGGTGGACGATGCCGGAAAGCTGGTCGGCATGGTTTCGCGCGCCGATGTGCTGCGCTGGTCCCGCGAAGGCTGGGGCAATGCACAGACGCTCGCCGACGCGCAGATCACCGATGAGCTGTTCATCTGTTATTCGGACGAATTGGTCGGCCATCTGGCGGACCGCATGGCGGTGTCCGATTTCGGCCGGGTGCCGATCCTGGAGCGCGGCACCGATCGCGTGGTCGGGCTGGTCGCGCGGCGCGATCTGCTGCGCGTGCGCGCGCGCGCGATCAAGGAAGAGCGCGAGAAGCGCCGGCTGCTCAGATTAGCCTGAGCTGCGTCTCCGGCGCCGGCGAAACCACGCCGGAGAACGCGATGCCGACGGCGTCGGGCGAATATGTACGCGCCGCATCGGCGAGAGAGAGGATGCCAACAAGGCGCTTGGCGCGGTTCAAGACCGGCATGCGCCGTATCTGAAGGTCCGCCATGTTCTCGATGACATGGTCGAGGTCTTCGTCTTCGTAGCAATAGCGCACGCGCGGCGTCATGATCGCGCCAACGCGCGAATTGCCGCTCAAACCGAGCGCCACGCAACGCGTGACGATATCGCGGTCGGTGAGGACGCCGATGATCTTCTCGTCGTCGATCACCGGAAGGAACCCAAGATCGTCTTCCGCCATCATCTGCGAGGCCCGCCGCACATTGTCGCCAGCCTCGACAACGAAAGCGCCACGAATCATTGCTTCCAGCACTTTCATATGCGTCTCCCGTCTTGCTGTTGCGATCTTCGACAAGGCTGCTGTGTGTCGCGAGCGGGAAAGCGACCGCAATGAGGTCATTTCTGGGCGCAGTTGCGCAGCGACTGCACAAACGCGCAGGAGTGTGGGAACTTCGCGCTAGGCGGTTACGGACTGTTTCACGCCGCTTCCCGAGAGCGCCGTTTTGATTGCGACACCCAACGTATTCTGATCGTAAGGCTTGCGGAGAATTGGGAACTCTGTGCCCGCGCGCTCGGCGGCGCTGCTGTAGCCGGTCGCGAGCAGCACCGGAAGCTTCGGATGGAGCTTCTGGAGTTCGCGCGCGAGCGCCAGTCCATCCATATCGCCGGGCATGACGATGTCCGTGAATACCAAATCCACAGTATTCGGCCTGGCGAGCAGCGCGAGCGCGGCGCTGGGACGATCGACGCGGATGACTTTGTAGCCCAACTGCTCCAGCAGCAGCGTGCTCACATCTCCCACCTGCGGATTGTCCTCGACGGCCAGGATCGTGCCCGTGCCGTGCAGCTTTTCGGAGTCCGGTGCTTTCGCGCGCGGCGCAATGGCGGCTTCGTGCGCTCGCGGCAGGAAGAGCGTGACAGTTGTCCCTTCGCCTTCCTGACTGGTGACATGCACGTCGCCGCCGGACTGGCGCGCGAAACCATAGACCTGCGAGAGTCCAAGCCCCGTCCCCTTGCCCACTTCCTTGGTGGTGAAGAACGGTTCGAATACCTTGGAAAGAACCTCCGGCTTGATGCCAGCGCCGGTGTCGCGGAGCGAAAGCGCGACAAACTCGCCTTCCAGCAGCGTGACGCCAGCGCCGTCGAGCGTCTCGTTGTGAGCCTCGATCGAAAACTTTCCGCCAGCAGGCATGGCATCGCGCGCGTTCACGGCGATATTGACGAGGGCAAGCTCCAGCTCTCCCACGTCGGTTTCCACGGGCCAGGTTCCGGGCGCGATGGAAACATCCAGATCGACGGCACCGCCGACCGAACTTGTCAGAAGATCATGAATGGCGGTGAGGCGCTCTTTCAGGTCGATGGAAACGCGCGTGAGGCGCTGGCGGCGCGCGAAAGTGAGAAGCTGGCGCGTGAGGTTCGCCCCGCTATGCGCCGCCTGCTCGATTGCGTCGATCGAGCGGACATCCTTGGGATCCTTGACGCGCTTCTTCATCAGTTGCGCCTGACCGCTGACGATCATCAGAAGATTGTTGAAGTCATGCGCGACGCCACCGGTGAGTTGGCCGATGGCTTCCATCTTCTGCGACTGTGCCAGTTGCTGTTGCGCGCGCTCCAGGCGGAGCTGCGCTTCACGCTGCTCCGTCATGTCGCGCGTGATTTTCGCGAAGCCCAGCAACTCACCCTGCTCGTCGCGGACGGCATCGATCACCGCGAGCGACCAGAATTGGCTGCCGTCTTTGCGCAAACGCCAGCCCTGACTTTCATAACGGCCATGCTCGGCGGCGACTTTCAGCGCGTTGCCGGGAATACCGCCCGCGCGATCTTCGGGCGTGAAGAACTCGGAGTAATTCCGCCCCATGATCTCATGCGGCTTGTACCCTTTGATACGTTCCGCGCCGGCGTTCCAGCTCGCAACGATGCCTTCCGGATCGAGCATGTAGATCGCGTAGTCGGTAACGCTCTGCACCAGAAGCTTGAAGTGCCGTTCGCTGTCGCGCAGCTTGGCGAGCGCCTGTTTCGTCTCCTTGTGCTCGCTGTCCGATGATGCCTCGAGCACGGCGTTGCTGCTGCGCAGAACTTCTTCGATCTTCTTGCGGCGTTCGATCTCCTGCTGCGCCGCGCGATAGAGGCGTGCATTGTCGATGGCAATTGCGGCCTGCGCGGCAACGCCGACGACAAGCTCTTCGTGCTCTTCTGTGAACTTGCCGGTTTCCGGATGGCCGAAGAACAATCCGCCGAGCACTTCGCCGGTGCGCGAGATCACCGGCACCGCGAGATAGGAGCGAACCGGCAGATGCCCTTTTGGTTGTCCGTAATACGGTGCGCTTTTGCCGTAGCGCGGGTCTTTCATGATGTCGTCGGAGCGAACGATGCCCTCGCCGGCAAAGGTCGGGCCGAACACCGCCGTATTTCGCGGCATGGGAAATTTGGAGAACGCTTCCTTGGGCACGCCGGAAAGCGTGTAGAGCATGTAGCTCTCGCCGTTGTCGTTCAGCACATTGTAGAAGAACGACCCGAACGCAGCGTCCGTCAGCTCGGTGGCGGCGTCGGTGACAAGCTGCACGGCCTTCTCAAGATCGAGTTCCGCCGCAACCGCGGCGCCAACCCTGATCAGCGTCCGAAGCTTGTGGGATTCCTGACCGTTTTCCAAAGACACCTTGAGAACTTACCCCGGAGCGCTCCCTCACGAACGCAAAACGCCAGCGGGGGAACTTTGTTCCCTACCGATACACTCGAAATTCCAAAAGGTTAAACCAACCGGCTCTGCTGCACGGCAGCCGCGATGAACGAGGAAAAGAGCGGGTGCGGCTCCAGCGGGCGGGATTTCAGTTCGGGGTGGAATTGCACGCCGATGAACCAGGGATGGTCCGGAATCTCCATGATTTCCGGCAGGCGCTTGTCAGGTGACCAGCCGGACACCTTGAAGCCCTGCTTCTCCAGCAGCGGCGTATATTCGGTGTTCACCTCGTAGCGATGGCGATGACGCTCGCTGATGTTCGTGGTGCCGTAGACTTCGGCAACGCGACTGCCCGGCGTGAGAACCGAGTCATAGGCGCCCAGGCGCATGGTGCCGCCCATATCGCCATCGGCAGCGCGCTTCTCGACCTGATTGCCTTTGACCCATTCGGTCATCAATCCGATCACGGGGAATTTCGGCTTGCCGATTTCGGTGGTGCCGGCACCGTCCAGCCCTGCCAGATCGCGCGCGGCTTCGATCACGGCCATGTGCAGACCGTAGCAGATGCCGAAGAACGGCACCTTGCGCTCGCGCGCGAACTTCACCGCTTCGATCTTGCCTTCGGTGCCGCGTTCGCCGAAGCCGCCGGGCACGAGAATGCCGTGGACGTTTTCGAGGAAGCTCGCCGCGTCATCGCGCTCGAAGATTTCGCTGTCGATCCAGTCCATGTGGACTTTCACGTTGTTGGCGATGCCGCCATGCGTCAGCGCCTCGGAGAGGGATTTGTAGGAATCCTTCACCTGCATGTATTTGCCGACGACGGCGATGCGCACCTCGCCTTCGGGATTCTTCACCCGCTCGATCACCTGGTTCCAGCGCGTGAGATCCGGCGCGGGCGCATCGGTGATGTGGAAGTGTTTGAGCAGCTGCGTATCGAGCCCGACCTGGTGATAGGCAACCGGCACCCGATAGATGGTGTCGAGATCGAGCGCGGGAATAACGTTCTCGGCCGTCACGTTACAGAACAGACCGATCTTGCGGCGCTCGTCTTCCGGAATGGGGTGTGAGGCGCGGCAGAGCAAGATATCGGGCTGGATACCGATGGCGCGCAGTTCCTTCACGGAATGCTGCGTCGGCTTGGTCTTCAACTCGCCGGCCGCGTCGATATAGGGCACCAGCGTAAGGTGCACGAAAGCGGCGCGATCACGGCCCAATTCGTTGCCCAACTGGCGGATGGCCTCGAAGAACGGCAAGCCTTCGATATCGCCCACCGTGCCGCCGATTTCGACGAGGAGGAAATCCAGATCCTCGATCCCGTCCATGACGAATTCTTTGATCATGTCGGTGACGTGCGGGATCACCTGCACCGTGCGGCCCAGATAGCCGCCACGGCGCTCTTTCTCGATCACACGCTGGTAGATGCGCCCTGACGTGACGTTGTCGGACTTGAGCGCCGACACGCCTGTGAAGCGTTCGTAGTGGCCGAGATCCAGATCGGTCTCCGCGCCATCATCGGTGACGTACACTTCGCCGTGCTGAAACGGGGACATCGTCCCGGGATCGACGTTGAGATAGGGGTCCAGTTTCCGCAAACGGACTTTGTACCCGCGAGCTTGAAGCAAAGCTCCGAGTGCGGCGGACGCAAGACCTTTTCCGAGGGAAGAGACCACGCCGCCGGTGATAAAGATCAACCGCGCCATGGGAGGCCAACATGACGAGTCGCTGTGCACTTCACAAGAAGAATTGTCATGCCTGCGACGCATTTCTCACACGACGTGAGAAATGTCGTGGAAGAGTTTGAATAAAAAAGATTGTTAGTGCGGCGCGGGAACGGCCGGCGCTTTCGGTCCCGCCGGTTGCGGCGCCGGCTTGGCTGGGACGGTCGCGTGGTTCGTGCTGAGCGGCTGCGATTCGAGAATCGATGCCTGCTGCGGACGGCCGTGCAGTGCGAGGATCGTCAGCGCGAGGCTGGTCACGAAAAACGCCACACCCAGAATGGCCGTCGTGCGGGTGAGCGCATCGCCAGCGCCGCGCGGGCTGAACAGGCCGCCAAGCCCGCCACCGCTGCCGCCCATGCCCAGCGCGCCGCCTTCCGATTTCTGGAGGAGCACCACGATCACAAGGGCGATCGAGACAAGAAGCTGAATGACGACGAGAACGGTCTGCATGGGACTAAGGGCCTGCCGGGTTCGGGCGGGGTCTTAGACGAAAGCGGGACCAGGGGAAAGAGGCCCGCCAAAGCCGCCGGAAACGGGGCTTTACGACGCCAGCGCCTGCTCTTCGCGGGCTTTGATGACGGCGACTGTGGAGTCGATCTCGGCCAGATGGTCGGTCGAGGATTTCTCGGGCGTGAAGAACTGGTTCAGGCTCAGGGCCGCATGCCCCAAAAGGTGCATGGAGGCATTGCGGTCCACTTTCATCTCCAGCCCTTCAACCGCCCCGAGCACGGACTCGCAGTGCTCGACCGCGGGCTGGAAATCTGTCTCCGCGCAGCGGTCCAGCACGCTGCGGGTCAAATCGCGCAGCTTGGCCAGATCGGCGTCGTGACGTTGTGTGCCGGGCGGATTGTCCTGCACCAGACGCCAAAGGATACAGACCTGGAAGGCATCGCGGCGAAGCTTCTCGGTGTTGAGCATCTCGCGCGCGGATTTCAGCATCACGCCGATCTTCTGCGTGGCCTCTTCTGAGGTCATCGGCTCCTTGACCTTCAGCTTCAGCGAGTTCGGCGGATGGAAGAGCTGCACGTTGGAGCGCTTGTTCGGATCCTTGTTGCGGTCGGGTCCGACATAATCGGTGGTGATGACGAAGCTCTTGCGGCGTTCGACATGACTGATGATGCGCGTTCCGAGCGTGGATGCAGAGAACGGCCGCAGGATCAGATCGTCCGCGCCGGAGTTGATGACGCTGGTGACAAGCGTGCCGGAATTTTCCCACGCTGTGACGATGATCACCACGAACGGATTGTAGCCGGTCGCGCCCTGCCGCAGATCCTGGATCATCCGGCACAAATCGCTCTCGACACCCTGCGCTTCGCACAGCACCAGGTCCGGCGGGCGGCGCTTCATACTGTCGTGAAGATCCTTGAGGGTCGAAACGGTTTCGATCCGGCGAAACCCTAGGGTGTAAAGCAGCGAGCGCGTCGCCGTGCGATTGGCGGCGATCGGGTCATAAACCAGCGTCTCTGCGGTCTCGTAGGACAGCCGCGACATGAAATTCCCGCTCTTTTAATTCCAATTGTCGTGAGAATGACGTTTGGGGAGTTAAAGAACGGTGGGCTGAACTGGTTAAGAGTTCCGGGAAGAAGCTGTGAAAATTGCGCTGAAATCGGATGCTTTCAGGCTCGCGCCGCCGATCAATCCGCCGCCGACATTGTCGATCGCCAGTATTTCTGCGGCGTTCGATGGCTTCATCGAACCACCGTAGAGAATGCGCGGCGTCTGTCCTTCTTTTCCGAAACGTTTCGTCAAGCATGCGCGGATGTGATCGTGTACCTCCGCTATTTCCGCCAGTGTCGGCGTGCGGCCGGTTCCAATGGCCCAAACGGGTTCATAAGCAATTGCGGTGTTTGACGCTGTAAGTCCAAGCGGCGTGCAATTGTCGATCTGCCCGCCACAGATATGGAGCGCATGACCGCTCACACGCTGCTCTTCGGTTTCACCGATGCAGATGATCGCCATCAATCCCGCGCGCCATGCGGCTTGCGCCTTCTTCAGGACAATCGCGTCGGTCTCGCCGTGATATTGCCGGCGCTCGGAATGACCGACGATCACGGCGGACGCACCGGCGTCTTTCAGCATCTCCGCGCTGATGTCGCCGGTGAATGCGCCGGAGATTTCCGTGTGGCAATCCTGTCCGCCGATGGCGATGCGGCCTTTCGCTTTTTCTGCCGCTCGCGCGACGAGCGTTGCGGGCGGGCAGATCAAAACATCGCAAGCCGGCGGCTTGGCGGTGACCATCCCGCAGACGGATTCGATTTCGGCGAGCGAAGCGCTCGTTCCGTTCATCTTCCAGTTTCCGGCTATCAACTGACGCATCGCTTCCTCAACGCAGAATTTCGACCAGCAGCACCCAGGCGTTGATGACGGTCGCGATCAGGGCGACCACCACGCCGGACACCGTCCAATAAAGCGCTCCGCCCGTGTGGAGAACCAGCAAAATGCCGCTGACCACGAACGGCCAGCTCGCGAAGAAGGCGAGCATCACTCGGGGGAGCCTGCGCGCGGGTGCGCTCACGGGCATCCGGAAGGCGCGGACGTGGATGATGGTGGGGATGATCCACATCACCGCTCCCGTCGCGATGAGTTCAATCCCCAACAGCCAATCGGGCTGATGCGGCACGAGCGCATAGGTCGAGGCGACCAGAATGCCGGTCGGCAGTACCAGCGTTTCCGCCGCGCGGCCCGGCAAGACGGGGTCGGCTAAAATGCGCGTCACGTTGATGGAAATGCCGACGATCACGAGGCCGGCAAGCGCCGCCGCCGCACCCAGTTCGGCTGTAAAAAAATCGGCCCAAGTCCCCATTTGCGCCGCGCCTTGCCCCTGCTACACCCCCTCCCTATCATTCGCCGCCTTCACCGCCAAGTGCCGGGTTTTTCCATGCTTCAGACGATGCGCAAATACTCCAAGTCGTGGATCTCCTCGATCTTCATGGGACTCCTTGGCCTGAGCTTTGGCGTGTGGGGCATCGCCGACATTTTCAAAGGCACGACGGATACCGCCGTCGCATCGGTTGATGGCGTTTCGATCCCGGCTGAGCTTTATCAGCGCGACTACAACAATACGCTGAAGCAACAGGTCGGACCGGACGGGCGGCAAATGCAGCCGGATCAGGCGCGCAAGCTCGGCATACCGAACCAGGTATTGAACGGAATGGTTAGCCGCATGGCGGTGGACAACGTGGCGCACAAGCTCGGTCTCACCACCAGCGACGGTCCGGTGGTGCAGGAAATCCAATCGGTGCGGGGCTTTGCCGGCCCGCTCGGCAGCTTCGACCACAATACCTTCCTGCGCATCATCAACGACCGCGGCTACACCGAGCAGGGTTTTCTGGATCTCGTGCGGTCCGACATCACGCGCACCCAGTTGCTTTCCGCCGCGCGCGCCGGCTTCGCCCTGCCGTCCGGCTACGTCTTGGCATTGTTCTCCTATCTGAACGAAGTGCGCGCGGCCGACTATGTCGTGCTTCCACCGAGCGCGGGCGGCGACGTACCGGCGCCGACGGATGCGCAACTGACGGCCTATGTGAAAAGCCATCCGGAGGAATTCAGCACGCCGGAATATCGCGAAGTCGACTACGGCAAGATCGGGCCGGACGATATCGCCGATCAGACCAAGCCCACCGACGAGCAGCTCAAGCAGCAATATTAGTTGATGAAGGACGATCCGCGCTTCGGCCTGAACGTGCCGGAGAAGCGCGATGTGGAGCAGATCACCTTCCCGACCGAAGCCGACGCAACGGCCGCGAAAACGAAAATCGACGGCGGTGCGAAGTTCGAAGATGTGGCCAAGTCATTGAACAAGACGGTCGACAATCTCGGCACCGTCACCAAGGACGACCTTTCCACGCGCGGCCCTGCCGTGTTCGCACTGGCAGATGGCGGCGTGACCGATCCGCAGAAGAATCTCTCCGGATGGGTGCTGTTGCACGTCACCAAGATCACGCCCGCCATCAACAAGACCTTCGAGGACGTGAAGGACCAGATCACCAAAGGCGTCAGCGCACAGCTTGCGCAAGCGAAGCTCACCGACGTCGCCAACGCCTATACCGACGCCAACAGTGGCGGATTGAGTCTGGCCGAAGCCGGCAAGAAGGTCGGCATGAAGACGGGCCATATCGCGGCGATGGATGCGAAAGGGCTGGCGCCGGATGGCAGCAAGACCCCGCTCGCCGACGACCCCGAAGTGCTGAAGCAAATCTTCGCCGCGGAAGTCGGTGAGGAAGGCGATCCCTTCGGCACCAAAAGCGGCATCTTCTATGTGGTGAAGGTGAACGGACAGATTCCGCCCAAGCTGAAACCGCTGGATCAGGTGCGCGTGCAAGCTGCGGCCGAGTGGACAGCCGAGCAACGCCGCAAGGCGCTGATCGCGAAGGCCAACGCGCTCGCGGCACAAGCGAACAGCCAGCAGAATCTGGATGCCGCCGCAGCCGTTGCGGGCACGCCGGTTCAGAAATCCGGGCGCCTCTATCGCGAAGGCGCGACGCAACAGCAGCAAGGCGAGACGCTGCCGCCCGCCGTCGTGTCGAAGCTCTTCGAAGCGATGCCCGGCACGGCCGTTGCCGGCCCCGGTCCCAATGGCACCTATATCGTGGCGCGCGTGACGGGCGTGCTGCATCGGCCGCTGCCGGTAACCTCGCCGCAGTTCATCGCAGGCGGCCAGCAGTTGAGCGCGCAATCGTCGGAAGATTTCAACACGCTCCTGGCGAACGACGCGCGCAGCCGGCAGAACGTGAAGATCAACCAGGCGAACGCGGATCGCATCACCGGCAGCGGATCGGACGAAGGCTCGTGAGCGATCGATGGCGATTGAACCCGATTTCGCGACGTTCGCGCGCAACTACGACGCCGGGCGACCGCAAGCGCTGCACGCACGGCTGATCGCCGACCTCGAAACGCCGGTCAGCGCGTTCCTGAAGCTCGGCGAAGGCCGCGACAATGCCTTCCTGCTGGAGAGCGTTCAGGGCGGCGAAGCGCGCGGGCGCTACTCCATCATTGGCTTGAAGCCCGACCTGATCTGGCGCTGCCGGAATGGCAGGGCGGAGATCAATCGCCACGCGCGCGCCGATGCGAATGCCTTCGAGCCTGACGCACTCGCCGACCAGCCGATGCAATCACTCCGCCGCCTGGTAAAGGCGACACAGATGGATCTGCATCCGTCCCTGCCCCCCATGGCTGTTGGCCTGTTCGGTTACCTTGGCTACGACATGGTGCGGTTGATCGAGCCGAAACTCGGCTCGCCGCCGCCCGATCCGCTGAATCTGCCCGACGCGATCATGCTGCGGCCGACCGTTGTGGCCATCTTCGACAATGTGCGCGACGAGATCGTGCTGGTGTCGCCCGTGTGGCCGGAAGCGGGCGTCGATGCGCGCGCCGCCTATGCGCGCGCGAGCGAGCGGTTGAACGACGCGATTGGCGATATCGAGCGCCCCGCTCCATCCACGCCGCAGCCGCCCGAGAACCTGCCCGGCGTCGCGCAGATCGATTCCAACACCACGCATGACGACTATCTGAAGATCGTCGATCGCGCGAAGGAATACATCCGCGCGGGCGATGTGTTTCAGGTCGTGCCGAGCCAGCGATTCCGCCGCGACTTCAAGCTGCCGCCCTTCGCGCTCTATCGCGCGCTGCGGCGGTTGAACCCTTCGCCGTTCCTCTACCACCTCGCCTTCCCCGGTTTTGCGATCGTGGGATCGTCACCGGAGATATTGGTGCGGCTGCGCGATGGCGTGGTCACGATCCGACCCATCGCCGGCACGCGCAAGCGCGGCACGACACCGGACGCGGACAACGCACTTGCCACCGAACTCATGAACGATCCCAAGGAACGCGCCGAGCATCTCATGCTGGTCGATCTCGGCCGCAACGATGTCGGCCGCGTGGCGGAAATCGGCGAAGTGAAGGTCACCGACAGCTTCTTCATCGAGCGCTACAGCCATGTGATGCATTTGGTGTCGAACGTGGAAGGCAAAATCCGCCCTGGCCTCGATGCCATCGACGCACTGGCGGCGGGATTACCGGCGGGCACATTGTCCGGCGCGCCGAAAATCCGCGCGATGGAACTGATCGACGAGTTCGAAAAAGAAAAACGCGGCGCAGTCTATGCGGGCGCGGTCGGCTATTTTGCGGCCAACGGTTCTATGGATACTTGCATCGTGCTGCGCACCGCCGTGGTGAAGGACGGCATCATGTATGTGCAGGCGGGCGGCGGCGTGGTCGCGGACAGCGATCTCGAAGCCGAGTTCCAGGAGACGGTCAACAAAGCCAAAGCGCTGATGGCCGCCGCCGATGAAGCCGTGCGCTATGCGAGTTCAGCGCGCCGCGGACAGTGAGCGCATGTCGCGCTCGGTCTTGAGGCGGATCGCCGCGCTCGCCGTCACCAGCTCATAGCCGCGCGACGCGGCCTGCCCGGTCCATTTGGCAAGCGCGTCCATCGTTTCCGGATGCGGATGGCCGATGGCGACGACAACGCCCTGCTCCCGCGCGATCGTTTCGGCGCGCGCAAGCTGCGTGGCGATGGCTTGAGCGGAGACCGTGTCGTCCAGGAACACATCGCGCCCGGCGCTCGCCACACCGAAAGCGCGCGCCATCGTCACGACCTGCGTATCCACCGAGGTGCGGGAATCGAGAAAGAAGATGTGCCGCTCCGCGAGGTGCTCGATCACCGGCACCAGCGCCGCGCGGTCCGCGGTGAAGCGGCTGCCTTCGTGATTGTTGATGCCCACGAAGCCCGGAATACGCGACAGCGCCCAGTCGAGGCGCGTGATGTTCGTGGCGGTATCGAGCGATGTGAGCAGCGCGTTGGGTCCGGGATCGGTCCTGCCGTCGGGCTCCATCGGCACATGCACCAGAACCTGATGCCCCGCGCGCAATGCGTCGCGCGCGAACTGCGGCGCGGCTTCCGGATAAGGCAGGAAGGAAAGGCTCACTTCCTTCGGCAGCGCGATGGCGCGGCGGGTGCCGATGGCGTCTGCGCCGAGGTCGTCGATCACGATGGCGATTGCCGGCACTGCATGGGGCACCACATTTCCGGCAGCACTGCCCGATTGCGTGAACGCAATCCGCGCCTGTAGCCATTGCGGGAAACCGGGACCGGCAGAGAGCACGCGCGGCGCATACAGACCGCTATCAGCGCGCACGGTGACAGGAAATGCGGCAACGGCCTGTTGCGGCGGGCCGGCTTCCGCGGCCATCAGGCCGGGCGGGACAAGTTCGCTCACAAGCGCGGGAAGCCCCACAAGCGCATTCTGGCCGCCGAAACCGATGGCCAGCACGAGCACGAGCCAGAAGATCGCTTCGGCGCCCAGCAGCGTCTTATCGCTTCTGCGACTGGATTTCCGAATCAAACGCGCCCGCGCCATGCTTCATAAGAAATC
>JBQCJO010000255.1:0-4079 GCA_051952735.1 Rhizomicrobium sp. | reverse complement strand
CGCGGCGGCAAGATAGACGGGATTCGGGTTCAGCGCATATTCGCGCAAACAGGCTTCCGTGAATTTGATCGCATGATCGTCGCCGGTGTCCACCGCCAGCGCGATCAGCCGGTACGGCGTCTCGTCCGGCGCGGCGGCGGGGCGCCAATCCGGTTTCGCCGTCCCGTAAACCGAATACAGCGCGGCCGCCGTTTGCCAGCCATAGCGCAGCCCGGCGCGCGTTGTTTCCGCATCGAGATAGGCCGCAAGCCTGCGCAACGCCGACAGCGCCGTCACGCCATGGATGAATGCGATGACAGTGTAGGGATCATGCGCATTCGCCAGATAGACGCGCGTGAACGTCTCGGTGAGTTCGGACAGAATCTGCGCGGCGTCACCGTCCACGTCCAGCATGCCGATCACCGGCGCGAAGCCTGGAAAATCGTTCAGGCTCTTCAGGCCGGTGGTGAAGCCGCCGCGGTTCTCGCGCGCGTTGCCGGGCGAGAACGGCACCTGTGCAATCGCCTCGCGCGACCGCATCGGCGCGCCGGCATAATCCGCCACCGGCAGCGTTGTGTAACCCGCGGCCCACATGCCGAACGCATCGGCGATCTCGCGCAACCGTTCCGGCGTCTGCTCTTCTTGCATGCTGCGCACGGCATGGCCCGCACGAATGATGCCATGCGCTGCGTCGGAACAGACGCTTGGCGCCAGCCGCGTCGTCCACCGCGCCACGAAATCCTGCCAGCCCGATGCTTTGAGATCGTCGAACAGGAACGCCGCCCAATCGAACGATGCGCCGTTGCCCAGCGCCGCTTTCCAGTCGGCGATCGGGTGCGAAGGCGCGCGGCGCGGCATCATCAACCCACGCAACGGCCAGTTCTGCTGAAGCCACGGCATCACCGCGTCGGCGCGCCCCATCGCGGAGAGCGCTTCGCTCACCATCGGCGCATGGTTGGTGAAGCCGTTGGAAAGATCGGGACCGTAATCGCTCAGGAAACGCAGCGCACGATCCATCTGCGAATAATCTTTGTGTGCCACAATGCTCATGGCGCGGAAGATAGGTGCGGCAAGCCCCACTTTCCATCTACGCTCTGCTCCAAAGCGCGATCATCTGCTCTGCGCTGCGCTCAATGCCATGAAGAACTTGCGGCTATCGCACGCGCGAAAATCCGCAATTATTTTGCGAAGATGTGAAGCTGCGCATATTGCAGCAGCAGCATCGTCTTGGCGTCGCAGATGCGCCCATCCTGCATCATCGCCACGGCTTCGGCGAAAGGCAGCTCCAGCACTTCGATGTCTTCGCCTTCATCCGCCAGCCCGCCGCCCTTGCCGCTTTTGGATCCCGCGTCCACTTCGCCCACGAAGAGATGGATCTTCTCCGTCACCGCGCCGGGGCTGGTGTAGCAAGCCATGACCTTGCGCACATTCTTCGGGGTGTAGCCGGTTTCCTCCTCCGCTTCGCTGATGATGCGCGACAAAGGATCGGCATCGTCCAGCAACCCCGCTGCCGTCTCGATCAGAAGATCGCGATAGCCGTGCATGTACATCGGCATGCGGAACTGCTTTGTGAGAATCACCGTCCGCCGCGCCGGATCGAAGAGCAGGATCGTGCAGCCGTCGCCGCGGTCGTAAACCTCGCGCGCGGAACCGTGCCAGCTTCCATCGCCGCGCCGCCACGCGAAATCCACCCGCTTCAGGATATAGTGGTTGTCCGAAAGCAGTATCTCGCGCTCGATACGCACGCGGCCGCTGATATCGCTCATCGTTCATCTCGTCGTTTACGTCGCATTATGTAAGCCATCACCCCGCTGCTTGACAGTCCGCGGCGCGCACGAAACTCTGCCTCATGTCCGGTATCGGTGCGTCTTGGCGAATCTCGCTCTAGAACTCACAAATGTCACCAAGCGGTTCGGTTCCTTCACGGCGGTGAACGGGCTCAGCTTCGTGCTGCCGCGCGGACGCATCCTGGGCTATCTCGGCCCCAACGGCGCGGGCAAGACCACCAGCATCCGCATGATGCTGGGCATTCTGAAGCCGGATGAAGGCGCGGTGCACATCCTCGGCGGCAACGCCACCGACATGCGCCGCCGCATCGGCTACCTTCCGGAAGAACGCGGCTTCTACAAGCGCATGCGCGCGGACGATGCCATTGCCTATGTTGCCAGCCTCAAGGGGGTGCCGCACCGCGCGGCGCTGGCCAAGGCGCGCGATCTTCTGGAGCGCTATGGCCTGGGCAAATTCGCGCGCACGCGCATCGAAGGCCTGTCCAAGGGCATGGCGCAGAAGGTGCAGCTCATCTCGGCGATCGCGCACGATCCGGAATTCGTGATCCTGGACGAGCCGTTCTCTGGCCTCGATCCGGTGAACCAGAGCGAGATCGAGCAAACCATCCGCGAGCTGGCGCAGCGCGGCATGACGATCCTCTTTTCCACCCACACCATGCAGCATGCCGAGCGGCTGGCCGATCAGCTCATCGTCATGTCGCGCGGCCGCAAGCTGTTCGATGGCAATCTGGATGAAGCCCGCCGGCTGTTGCCGCGGCGCGCGCGCATCGGCGCGGATGCCGATCTGTCCTTCCTGAGAAATTCGCCGCAGGTCACCGCCATGACGCATGAAGGCGACAGCTGGATTCTCGACCTGAAGGAGGGCGCGGACGGCCGCGATCTTCTGGCGCAGTGTTTCGAGCGGCGCGTGCCGCTCACCCATTTCGACGTGGCGCCGCCCAGCCTGCACGACGTCTTCGTCAGCCTCATCGAACGCGACAGGGCCGCCGCATGAACCGCGTTCTCATCATCGCGCGACATGAGTTCATCAAGTTCGTCACAAGGCGCGGCTTTCTGTTCACGCTGATCGGCGTGCCGCTGTGGATCGCGCTCGCCGCCATCGTGCCCGCCAAGCTTTCGCCCAAGGACAATCGCGACGTCACCTTCGCCGTGATCGACCACACCGGCGCATATGAGCCGCTCATCGCGAAAGCCGCCGAACGCCACAACCGGCAGGCGCCGGATCAATATCTTCTGGAAGACGCACCGGCGCCCCTGCTGCACGCCACGCCGGAGCGGTTCGCCGATTACGCGCGCACCTATCTCGGCGACGGCAAGAAGGACGCGTCGCTGGATGCCATTCTCGTCCTCCCGCAGGATTTCGACGCGGTTCATCCCGCGCAGATCTGGTCGGCGCGCGATGAGGGCGATCTCACAGATTTTCTGCAATCCGAGCTCACGCGCATCCTGCGCTTCCGCGCTGTGGATCGCATCGGCGATTTGCAGGCGCTGGCGGTGCTCAACATCGAGGCCCGGCTTCATCACCGAAGCCCCACGGCCATGCCGGCGGCAAAAGGCAGCATCGCCTCGGTTTCGATTGCCGTCGGCATGGCGATCCTGCTTCTCATCGTGGCGATCATGAACTCCATGGCGCTGCTGCAAGGCGTGATCGAGGAGAAGTCCACCCGCATGATCGAGGTGCTGCTGTCCTGCGCCACGCCGTGGGAGATCGTCGGCGGCAAGATATTGGGCGTGGTCGGCGTGGCGCTGTTCACCATCGCGCTGTGGGTGGGATCGGCGATGATCCTGGGATCGCTGTTCGCCGCCAGCGACGCTGGCGCGATGATCGAAGGGGCGCTCGGCGCACTTTCCGATCCGGTGCTGACCGCGCTCGTCATCCTCTATTTCCTTTGCGGGCTCCTCATCTACGGCGCGATCTTCCTCACCATCGGCAGCATGAGCGCCTCGCTCGCCGATGCGCAGGCCTATCTCGGCCCCTCCATGATGATCATCATGCTGCCCAATCTCTTCATCGCCGCGATCCTGAACGCGCCCAACGGCACGCTGGCGACGGTGGCGAGCAATGTCCCGATCTACACGCCTTACATTATGCTGATGCGCGTGGGCTCGCACCCGCCCGCCGTGGAGCTTTTCGCGACGGCGCTGCTCTCGGTGGTGGTCGCCGTCTTCCTCGTCTGGAACGCCGGTCAGACCTTCGCCCGCCACGCGCTTACGACCGAGAAGCCGCCGCGCCTGGGCGCGTGGTTCGCCCGCCTGCGGAAATCCCCGGCCGCGCCATAGGCGCCAAAACCGCCTTGCAAAGCAGGATCGATG
>JBQCJO010000254.1:0-6042 GCA_051952735.1 Rhizomicrobium sp. | reverse complement strand
GTCGTCACGATCACCGGCAAAGTCATGGCACGCACAGCGGAGACCGTGAACAAAGACCTGCCGACTGGCGATGTGGAAATCCGCATCGGATCGCTGAAGGTGCAGAGCCAGGCGCAGGAATTGCCGCTGCCGGTGTTCGGGGATCTGGATTATCCCGAAGACGTTCGCCTGAAATACCGCTTCCTCGATCTGCGCCGCGAACGGCTGCACAAGAACATCATGTTGCGCTCGAACGTCATGCGCAGCCTGCGCCAGCGCATGTTCGACCAAGGCTTCACGGAGTTCCAGACGCCGATCCTCACCGCGTCGTCGCCGGAAGGCGCGCGCGACTTCTTGGTGCCGAGCCGGCGTTATCCGGGGCAGTTCTATGCGTTGCCGCAGGCACCGCAGCAGTTCAAGCAGCTCATTCAGGTGGCCGGTTTCGACCGTTATTTCCAGATCGCGCCGTGCTTCCGCGACGAAGACGGTCGTGCGGACCGTTCGCCGGGCGAGTTCTATCAGCTCGACGTCGAGATGAGCTTCGTCACGCAGGACGATGTGTTCGCGATGGCCGAGCCGGTGCTGCAGGGCGTGTTCGAGGAATTCGCCAATGGCCGCACGGTCGCCAAGGCGCCATATCCGCGCATCCCGTATGACGAAGCGCTGCTGAAATACGGCAGCGACAAGCCGGACCTGCGCAATCCCATTCTCATCAGCGACGTGTCGGACGTGTTTGCGCGCGCTGATGTCGAGTTCAAGGCGTTCAAGAACAAGACGGTGCGCGCCATTCCGGGGCCGGGCGCCGGACCGCAGCCGCGTTCGTTCTTCGACAAGCTGAACGACTGGGCGCGCAGCGAAGGCGCGGCGGGATTGGGCTATGTCATCCTGGAAGACGAGGGTGGCAAGCTCACCGGCAAAGGACCGATTGCCAAATTCATTCCTGCCGATGCGCTGGCGGAATTGGGCAAGCGCTGCGGCGTGAAAGCCGGCGATGCGCTGTTCTTCTCCGCCGACGCGAAGGAAGAGCGTGCAGCGAAGATCGCAGGTCTTGCGCGCACGCGGCTGGGCAACGAACTGAAGCTGATCGAAGAAAACGTCTTCAAGTTCTGTTGGGTGGTCGATTACCCGATGTATGAGTGGAACGAGGACGAGAAGATGATCGACTTCTCTCAAAACACGTTTTCCATGCCGCAATACGATCGCGAGAAATTCCTGGGCTTCAGCTCGGCCGACAAGGACGAGATCCTGAAGCTGAAGGTTTTCCAGTACGACATCGTCTGCAACGGTTACGAGATGCTGTCCGGCGCGATCCGCAACCGCGATCCGGAAGTGATGCTCAAGGCATTCGAGATCGCAGGACACGGCCGCAACGAGACGGAAACGAAGTTTGGCGGCATGTTGAATGCGTTCCGCTATGGCGCGCCGCCGCACGGTGGCTTGGCTGTGGGTCTGGAGCGTGTCGTGATGCTGCTCGCCGGCGAGGAGAACATCCGCGAAGTGACCATGTTCCCGCTGACGCAGCAGGGGCAGGACCTGCTGATGGGCGCACCGAGCGAAGTGCTGCCCAAGCAGTTGAAAGAACTGCATCTGCGCGTGGTGATGCCGGAGACAAAATAGTTTCTCTCCGGCGCGATTTTGCAGCGGCGCGCGAACAGGCTTCGCGCGCCGTTTGTTTTTTGCGCGAATTGAACGTCGATTGTTTCGATTCCGATTGGCGCGTTTCACCAGATGTTGTGGTTGTTCGCCTCCGGTTTCGAGCGCTGGTAGTTGAATTGCGAATTGAAGGGGGTACCGCCCCCTCCCTCTACCTTCTCCGCCACGCGCGGTCAGGGCGAGGGTTGCGTTAGAGCTGTTTGTGCATTTTCGTCTTTCTCCGAAAATAAGAACTGTTATCCCGGGCGAGCGCAGCGAGACCCGGGACCCATCGCGCAAGCGGCGCGATAGGTCCCGGCTATACGCGATGCTGACGCATCGCTTGGCCGGGATGACAAGTTTGGTGAGGCCCCAAACACAACAAAACCGACGCTTTTCAGCGACGGCTGCAGTCCGGGCGCAGTTCGAGAATTGAGAGGAATGTACGGGGGTACCGTCACGGTGTCAAGGAAATTATAGACATTGATAGGATTTATATAAGTATATGATGTAAAAGGAAAAATCGTGGAAATGATGCGCTGATCGCGACCGGCTGACGTTATCTGTATCTTTTTTCACGAACGCGGGCATGCTGCGGGTGGGCTGCACTCTTGCACCCATCGGGGGGCCTGGGGGCATGCCTACTCTGGCGGACATTCTGGTGCCGGGCCGCGAATGCGGCACATGCACCGTTTGCTGCAAGGACTTGCTCATCGACACACCCGAATTGAAGAAGGTGCGTGGCGAGCTTTGCACGCACTGCGTGGAAGGACGCGGGTGCCGGATATACGAGACGCGGCCGTCGGCCTGCCGCTCCTGGTATTGCGGGTGGCGTGTCATGCCCCAACTCGATGACTCGTGGCGGCCGGATATTTCGAAAGTCCTCGTGACGATCACCGCCGAGGACATTCCGGCTTCATACAGAAGCCCGGGAATGAGGATCGATCTTCTGGGATCGGTTCAGAAAATTCTCTGGCCGCCGCTCGTGAATCTGATCGGCGGCGCCGTGCAAAATCGGGTGGCGATATTTCTGAGCGTGCCGGGTAAGCCGGGGCACGCCTCGGGCAAGATATTCCTGAACGATGTCCTGGCGGCGGCGCATGCGTCCAGAGATTGGAACCGTGTTCGGAACACGCTTCTTCAGGCCGCTGAGTTCTGCGCCATTCCACCGGATGAATGAATCGGCAAAAGAAAAGCCGTCGAACGAAGGCTCGGCGGCTTCCAACCGGGAAATATCTTCAATCAGTTCAGCTTCGCGCCGAGGTCTTTCAGGCTCGTCTCGATCAGCGCGCCGGCGCGCTTTTCGTCGAGGCGGGCGGCGATGAGCTTTTCGGCGGCGGCAGCTGCGGCATCGGCGGCGAGATTGCGGATCTCTGCCATCGCAGCGGCTTCGGCCTGGGCGATCTTGTCTTGCGCCTGCTTGCCGCGACGCTCGATCTGCGCGGCGAGAGCAGTGCGCATTTCCGCGGCCATGCGCTCGGCATCGGCTTTCGCTTCGGTGACGATGGCGGCGGCTTCGGCTTCGGCGTTCGCCGATTTGCGCTTGTAGTCCGCGAGCAGGGCTTCTGCCTCGGCACGCAGGCGCGCGGCTTCATCCAGCTCGGCTTTGATGGATGCGGCGCGATCGTCAAGATATTTGCCGATCATCTTCGGCGCGCCGGCATAGAGGATGATGCCGATCATGACGACGAAGCCGACGGCAACCCAGAATTCGCCGTTTGCGAGCAATTCCATCTTCAGCTCCCGCTGGCCGCTTTGACGGCGGCTGCCGCATCGTCCGCCGAAACGGTTTCGCCGGTGAGGCGATTCACGATCTCGACCGCCGCATCCTGCGCCGCGGCAGTCATCGATGTGCGGGCCTCCGCGCGCATCGTCTGGATGCGGGCTTCGGCGGCCACCGTGGCTTCATGCGCCTTGGCGTCGGCATCGGCTTTCGCCTTGTCGATCTCCCCGCCGATGCGCTTGCGGGTTTCTTCCGCATGCGCATTGGCGCGGGCGCGCGCGCCGGCCAGCGCCGTCTGATAGGCGGCGGAGGCGGCTTCGGCATCGCCGCGATGCTTCTGCGCTTCGGCGATGTCGCCGTTGATCTTGTTGCGGCGGGTTGTGATGACCCCGTTCATGCGCGGGCCTGCGACGCGCCACATCACCACGAACAGGAAGGCGAACGTCACCACCAGCCAGAAGATCTGGCTGGGGAACGTCGATGTGTCGAACGGCGGGAAGCCGCCCGATCCCTCATGGGAAGCAGGCTGCTCCGTCGACTCGTGCATGGTCCCGGGGTCGATCATCAGGTCCGTCGATTACGTGAACAGGATGATGAGCGCGATCACGAGGCCGAACAGGCCCGTGGCTTCGCACAGCGCGAAGCCGAGGAGCAGGTTGGTCGTCTGCGTGGCGGCGGCACCCGGATTGCGCAGCGCGCCCGAGAGGTAAGAGCCGAACACGTTGCCGATGCCGATACCGGCGCCGACGAGGGCGATACAGGCAAGGCCCGCGCCGATCATTTTCGCTGCTGCAAGTTCCATGTCTTTAAGTCCTTCTGGTCAAAAGATCAGTGATGGTCGTGGAGGTGAAGCGCTTCGTTCAGATAGATGCAGGTGAGGATCGCGAACACATAGGCCTGCAGGAACGCCACCAGCAATTCCAGCAGCATGATCGCGATGATCATGAGCATCGGCCCGACCGAAAGAATGGAGAGGATGCCGCCCGCGGCACCCAGCATGACGACGAAGCCCGCGAACACGGCCAGCATCGTGTGGCCGGCGAGCATGTTGGCGAAAAGACGGACGGAGAGGCTGACGAGGCGGGTGAAGAACGAGATGATCTCGATCGGCACCAGCAGGATCAGCAGATAGATCGGCGCATCCGGCACGAAGAGCTTCAGGAAGCCCAGGCCGTGCTTCAGGAAGCCGACGACGATCACCATCGAGATGATGAAGGCCGTCATCGCGAAGGTGATCGCGATCTGGCTCGTCACCGTGAACGACCACGGCACCATGCCGAAGACGTTGCAGAACAGAACGAAGATGAACGTCGTGAAGATGAAGGGGAAGAATCTGAGACCGTCTTCGCCCGCCGACGAATGGATCATGTTGGCGACGAATTCGTAGGAGATCTCCGCCATCGACTGGGCGCGCGAGGGAACCATGCGCTTGCCGCCCATCGCCAGCGTGAAGAACAGCGAGGCGACCGCAACCACGATCACCATGAAGAGCGACTGGTTGGTGAAATAGATATCGTGACCGCCGATCTGAAAGAGCGGGTGCTCGATCAGCGGCTTCACTTCGAATTGCTCCATGGGATGCATCGCCACGGTGCTAACTCTCCTCGTCGTCTCTTGCGGCAGGCGCGGGCCCTTGGGCCGCGATCTGCGCGTTGATCTCGGTTGCCGCGCGCATGACTCCCCGGATACCGGCCGCCATACCAAGCACGACGAAAGCAATCATAAGCCACGGTTTGGTGTGGATGCCGAAATAGCCGAAGAGCCAGTCCAGTCCCCACCCGATCGCGCCGCCAACGAGCAGCGCGGCCACCAGCTCCGTCGAAAAACGGAAGGCGATGCCCATCTGCGTCGGCGGCGGTTGTGTCTTCCGCGGCGCCAATCGCTGTTGGGCGTCGTCGAGCCGCGCTCCCAGGCGCTTCAGGTCATCGGGTCCGGTAGGGCTCATGAGCTTCCCGATCGCGAAAACTGCGCGCAATTGCTGGGCCTTCGCGGCTTCCCGAAGGCGCGCGGAACATAGGGACGCACCTATGCACTGTCAAGAATGTTAAAGTGCCGTAAGACCTTGGTTCCATTGGCGAAAATCGCGGCGCGGCGAAATGCGCGCAAGAATGTTGTTCGCTACTGCGGAATCACTCCGCCGCCGCGACCTGTTCCGCTTCCGCGAGCGAGACCGAGACGAGCTGGCTAACGCCGCGTTCCTGCATCGTCACGCCGAAGAGCCGGTGCATGCGGCTCATCGTTTGCGCGTGGTGGGTGATGACGAGGAAGCGCGTGTCGGTGATGCGCACCATCTCATCGAGCAGATTGCAGAAGCGCTCGACGTTGGAATCGTCCAGCGGCGCGTCCACTTCGTCCAGCACGCAGACGGGCGCCGGGTTCACGAGGAACACCGCGAAGATCAACGCCATCGCTGTCAGTGCCTGCTCGCCGCCCGAAAGCAACGTGAGGTTCTGCAGGCGCTTGCCCGGCGGGCGGGCGAAGATTTCGAGGCCGGCTTCGAGCGGATCTTCGCTCTCGGTGAGCGTGAGCTTGGCTTCACCGCCCTGGAAGAGCTTGGTGAAGAGCATCTGGAAATTCTCATTCACCTTCGCGAAGGATTCGATGAGGCGCTCGCGGCCTTCCTTGTTCAGCGAAGAGATTCCGCGGCGGAGGCGATCGATAGCGCCGATGAGGTCGTCGCGATCGGTGGTAAGGCCGGTGAGACGGGC
>JBQCJO010000253.1:0-2809 GCA_051952735.1 Rhizomicrobium sp. | reverse complement strand
GACTGGGCCGGGTTGTTCGCAAAAACCAAAGGCTATCTTGGCACCGAATTGCTGCGCGAGCGGGAAGGCGTCTATCTCACCATCGACCGTTGGCGCGCACAGGAGGACTTCGACAATTTCCTCGCGGCACATCGCGCAGATTATGAAGTGTTGGACAACATCTGCGACGGCTGGACGCTCAAGGAAGAGCACCTTGGTGTTTTCGAGGTGCTTGGCTGACAGACGTCAGGTTGCGGATTTCGTCCTCAGCGACAGCACGAAACCCAGCACCATCAGTGCCAGAATCCCCATATTCACGAAGAAACCGGAGGCCTGATAGTTGGCTGCGCCGTTGAGCGCGTTGAGCACGCGATAGCCGATCTGCACGACAATCATCATCAAATAGAGAAACGGGATCATCGATCGGTAGCGGACAATCGCCACGAAACTCTGCACCGGCAGCACCAGAAGGTTCAGGCCCAGCAGCGCGAACATCGCGATGGCCTTCTCCGCGGCTTCGGGCGGATAGGTGTCCACCGGAATGCCGTCCGCGGTGATCATGGTGTGGCGCGCCATGATCATGGACATGGTGCCCTGCATTATCTTGAGCACCGACACGGCCCCCAGAATCCAGACCGCGAGCCAATGGCCGCGATACGCATTGTCGAAGCTCTTGGGAAACAATCTGCCGAACATGAATCCTCCCCGAGGCGATTGGCTGCCGCGTTCCATGTCCGCTTTAGATAGGAATATTCGAGCGATCGTGCATGACTTCTGGCGTCAAAATCATGACTTTATCCGCCAAGCACCGGTTTTTCGGGCTGTTCATCGCAGCCGTTCGCTCTTCGCCGTCACGAAATTTCGCCACACATAGTCCCACGGCATAAGAAAGAGGAAGAGCACGATGAGCGAGCATTCGAAGGTTGTTTCCGAAATGTCGGCGTTCATCGTTCCGCTCCGCCACGCCGGCAGCGCGACGGTGAGAAGCCAGGCGGCTTTCCACGTCATCTCCCAGAACAGAACCGGGAGCATCTTCAGCGGGTAGCGCAAACCCAATATCGAGAGCAGCACCAGCGACAGCAGCATCGCGTTCATCACGCCGTGACTCAGCGTCCACGGCTTGTGTGGATCGAGATAGGCCGACCAGAGCTGCGATCCCATGCCGCCTGCGATCAGCAGATAACCGGCACGCAGCAGATAAAGCCGCCACACTGCGACAGGATATTCGTCACGCGCCGGGAAATCCGCGGCGGAGGTCGATGCGATCGTCATGACGCGGCTCCTTTCAGTGTTTTCTCGACGGTCCCCCACGTCCATGCCTGCCGGATGATGACCAGGGTGCAAACCGTTTCGATCGTCGCGAAGAACAAGTATTCGGGCAGAGCCGGCGTGCTGCCCCATCCGGCCAGAGGCGGAACGTAGGTCACGAAGCCGTTCACGACGGTCACGATGACACCGGCGATGATATTCGCGGGCCGGTTCACTCTGCGCGGAAGCAGCCGGGACGCCACGATCATGGCCATGGGGATTTCCATCAGGACCGCCGAGCCCATCAGAGCCCATGGCGGAAGATGAACGTGAAAATTCGGCCTGCCGATAATATCCCATAGGCCAACGACGTCCGCATAAAGGTAGTTCAACAATGCGAACAACCAGAACAGAGACAGCCGCTCTCTGATGTCATGCATGTGAGCCTCCTCCAGAAGAAACGGACGCCGTCACTCCACCGCCTTCAGGATTTTCTCGACACTGCCGAGTCGCGTCTTCAGTTCAGCGAGCTCGCTTTGAATTGCGGACAATGTCGCGGCATTGCCGGCCTGTGCCGTCACGGCATCGGACGCCAGCTTGCGATAGGCATCGGTGTGCGCGGCATCGGCGCCGGCCACGGCGGAGGCTTGTAGGAAGCGAATGCCGAACACGAGGATGATCGTTCCGAGCACCGCGCCCATGGAGATGAAATAGATGGTGGGAGACATGGTGTTTCCTTTCACTTTCCGGAATCGGTGAGAGATTTCGCGGCGGCTGCGATAGCCGCCGGGGTGAGTTCGAAGTCGAATTTCGCAATCTCGAAATAGTTGAGTGCCTTGCCATCGCTGGAGAGTTCGAGCTTGCTCGTCACAAGCCCGGCATCCTCCAGTTTCTGCAGATGCAGATGCAGCAGCGGCCGGCTAATGCCGACTTCACGCGCCAACTGGCTCACATAGTTGCGGCCATCCTTCGTCAGCGCAGCCACGATCCGCAAGCGATGCGGGTTGGCGAGCGCGGACAGCATGGCCAGCAACTGGTCCCCGGTCAGGCGCAATGATCAGTTCCTTCAATCATATGTCAGAAATAACTTACACATGAAAGAGAGGAATGCAAGAGACGAAAGAAGAATTATTCTGGAAGGGCGATCAGGCCGGAACGGCCCGTTTGAACCAGCCGGTGAACCGCACGCGGATGTACCAGAACAGCATGAACGCCAGAGGCGCGAGGGCGAGCGCAAGGAGTATCTTGGATCCATGCATCCACGCAGGCATCGATTTCTGCTGCCCCAGGAAGAACGATGAACAGGCGATGAACCACGCCGTGCACATGCGCAACAGATGCCGTGCGATGCGCGCGCTGCCGGTCACGCCGCCTTGAACGATCATCTTCACGTCGAAGGCTGCGAACAGCGCCATGATGCCGCCGACGGCGAAGTAGAGTTGCGGTCCATAACCGTCAAAACCGCCCGGCGTCCGGGCGCGCATGCCCCAGAAAAGAAAGGTCGCGGAAATAGCGAGCGCGGCGGCCAGCGCGAACTTCTCGAAACTGCCCGCAGTACCCGGCGCGCGCCGCACCGCCATCC
>JBQCJO010000252.1:0-3282 GCA_051952735.1 Rhizomicrobium sp. | reverse complement strand
CGAAACCAAGCGCGCGATGAAGCTGATGGCGGACAAGGCGCGCATCATCTCCGAAGGTGCGGGCGCGTTGCCGCTGGCGGCGGCATTGTCCGGCAAAGCAGGCAAAGACGGCCCTATCGTCGCCATCGTGTCTGGCGGTAATATCGATCTGAAGAAGTTCTGCGAGTTGATTGGCTAACATCGTTATTGCGCCTCTACACAATGAAGGGTGGCATGACATCAACGCAGACTTGAGTAGGTTGCATCGATATTTCTTAAATATGATTTGCTTATGGATTTATTCGAAACATCACGAAACTGATCACCGTCCCAATCGTTTCCCGAACGATCTGAGCGATGGAGATTGCTCATGCCAAAACGAAACCGCGCCACAGAAACAACGCGAGAAAGCGAGTTGCCGACAACTCTCCGAAGTTCTCGTATCAAAGGCTCCATACTTGCGCGAAAATCTCACCTCGGAAGTTATGGCTTAGAAGGGCAGGGAAATTGCCTGGCACCGGCCTTTAATGACGGCGATATTGCTATTTGCTCTTCAACCCAAAGACCGACGACAGGTGAGCTTGGCATCTTCTTTCGTTATGCAGAGCAGCCCTTAATCAAATGGCTCGTTTCCGAACCACCGCCACCCGATGCAATTCATGAAGGTCGTTCTTGTAAAGCCGTAACCGTGGTTGAGATGACAAGCCCACCCGAAAGGTTGGGTTATCCTGCCGAAAAGATTGAAGCGGTCCATCGAGTCGTGGATCGCATTCCGAAAGGCGTACAATTACCCGACTCAAATGATCAGAATCTAATTCGTTCCATACCATCTGGCGGCATTGCTAAAGGGCCAGCCCGCGCGCTCGGGTTAAAGGTATTCGAAATTGCACCACGAGGATGCTACGCAATCTGCGTCCGGGCCGCTCACTTCGATCCTTTGCTCTGCAAAGGGGAATATGCCGTGGTCAGACCCGGTTTCAGAAAATTGCGGAACAAAATGTTCGCAATCCTAGAATGGCGTAGCAATAGACGAAGTCGCAGCCTGGTTCAGCTCCGCCGCGGAAGCCAGAAAGGCTTTTCGGCTTGGAACGAACTGGTATGGACCATCACGTTTGAGACCGAACCAATTGGATTGCTAATGCCGGATGGGACAATCTCCATCTCCAGTACCCTTCCCATGGGTGACTATATTGGCGAGGCGCATTTGCGCGAATGCTTAGTCGGTGAAGTTATTGGCGTGATGGAACGCACTCCGCATCTCTCTTCTCAACAAAAAATCGAGAGGAAATTCCCGCGCAACAATGGCAGAAGAAATTAAGATGCTGCCCTTTTGCGTTCTCACGGGAAGCCGGACCTTGGCTCCAGTATTGAGAGAGGCCGCGTCCCAACCGCTAAACGATGAGAGCATCGCGGGAAAAATCGAGAGAAATACTTGCGCCTTGTGGGCTGGGGTCTAAGCTCTCTCGGTTAGCGGATGGAAGCTATGAGCGACGCTGTCGGTCCCGGCGATCTGGTTCTGTGCGTCAACGCTGCCCCGAACCATGTTACGGGACAGCCGGTGCCGCTCGTTGCTGGCGAGACCTATCAGGTCGTCATGGTCATGGAATTTGCCTGCCCTTGCGGGCGTTCCGATGCGCTACTGGACGTCGGTGTTGAGTTTGCGTGGTGCCAGACGCGCTTCCGGCTTCTGCCCAAGCCCAAAGCCGAGAAGAAACCACGCCGCGTTTCTGCGCCCAAAGAGAAAGAGACTGCGCGATAAAAGGCGCCCACTCGCTTCGCTCCGTGGCGCTCAATTTTTGTAAGCTCGCTGCGCTCGCCAACAAAAATTGGCGCTCCCACGGGGAATCGAACCCCGGTTTCAGCCTAGAGAGGGCCGCGTCCTAACCGCTAGACGATGGGAGCATCGCGCGAGGGCGTGGCTTATAGTTTGGCCGCCGCCCGCGATCAAGCAAGCCCGGTCAGGCCGCGTTTTCCGCGATTTCCTTCAGTTCAAGAGGCTGCCAACCGCCTGTCCTGCGCGTGAAACCGTGCAGCGAGACCGCGCTCGCGGACGCGGCGGCGATCAGCCAGATGAAGCCTTCGTCCCATGCGCCTTCGGCATCGCGTGCCGACGGCTCGGCTTTGCCGTTGGGATGGGAGTGATAACAGCCGACGATCTCGTGCTCATTGGCGCGCGCGGCGCGGATGGCGGCGAAGTGGTCGGCGGGATCGATTTCGAAACGGTCGCTGTCCATTGAGAGATTGCGCGCGGGATGCAGCGCGCTGATGCGGATTGCATCACCTTCCCTTATGCCTTCCAGCAAGCCGCAACATTCTCGGGGAAAAGCGGCGCGCGCTTCGCGTTCGATCTGTGCGCGATGTGCGGCGGAAAGAAGAAGCGTCGTCACTGCGCTTTCGGCGCGATGCGGCTGACGAGATGGCCGTCATTCGCGTTGAAGATGTAGATGGCGTCGCCGCCCGGCGTCTTCACCGTGAGCACGAGGTTCGACCCGGCGACGTCGGTGTGCAGAATCTTCGCGCCCGCGGGCAGTTCATACTGCCCGGCGGTGACGTTCTGGCCCGGCGCGTGGCCGGACATGCGCATGGCGATGCCCACCACCACCATGATGACGGCCAGAAGCAGCAGCACGCCCAGGACGATGACGGCCACCTTCGCGCCGCGATAGGATATGGTCGATTTCGGGTCTATATCGGCGTTCGTGGAAACATCGCTCACTGAAACATCCTCCGGCGGAACATCGCGCTCCGCGACCGTCGCGGATTCCGACGCGGGCCAGCGCCTCGATCGCTTCCTGGCCACGGCGCTCGCCGATCTCAGCCGCGCGCGGATCCAGCAATTGATCGCATCCGGCGCGGTGTCGAAAAGCGGCGCGACGATAAAAGACGCCAATAACAGGGTCAAACCGGGCGATGTGTTCACCGTGTTCGTGCCCGATGCCGAGCCTGCGGAACCGCAGGGCCAGGACATTCCGCTCACCGTCGTCTACGAGGACAAGGACCTCATCGTCATCGACAAGCCGGCGGGCCTCGTCGTGCATCCGGCGGCGGGCAATCCGGACGGCACGCTGGTCAACGCGCTGATCGCCCATTGCGGAAATTCGCTCAAAGGCATCGGCGGCGTGGCGCGGCCGGGCATCGTGCATCGCCTCGACAAGGATACGAGCGGATTGCTGGTCGCGGCGAAGAACGAGCGCGCGATGGCGAGCCTCGCCAAGCAGTTCGCCAATCACACGGTGGAACGCGCCTACAACGCCGTGGTCTGGGGCGCACCGCGACAGGCAGAAGGCATGGTGGAAGGCCAGA
>JBQCJO010000251.1:0-17902 GCA_051952735.1 Rhizomicrobium sp. | reverse complement strand
ATTTCGTCGCCGAGCTCAGAGAATAGGAGATGTAGAAGTGATGGCGGACAGCGTTGAGCCAGCACGCGAACCATCAGAACAGCATACTCTCATGTTCCGTGAAGCAGCAGACGCGCCGAGCGTTGTTGCGCGTCAGCTTTCCGAGAATCGCTCGCTCGCAAATGAACTCGCCACCACCTTGCGCGCGAAGAAACCGCGCGCAATCGTGACTGGCGCGCGCGGAAGCTCCGATCACGCCGCGACATACGCGAAATATCTGATCGAGACGCGGCTGGGCATTCTCACCTCCTCCATCGGCCTTTCCATCGGCTCGGTCTACGGCACACAGCCGGACTTTCAGGACACGGTGTTCCTCGCGATTTCCCAGTCGGGCAAAAGCCCGGATCTTCTGGCGAGCGTGGAGAAAGCCAAAGCCGGCGGCGCCTTCGTCATTGCCATCGTCAACGACGGCAAGAGTCCTTTGAGCATGTTGGCGCACGCGACCATTCCGTTGCTGGCAGGCGCCGAGAAGAGCGTCGCCGCGACAAAAACCTATCTGGCGTCCGTTGCCGCGATTGCGGCGCTCGCGGCTGCATGGTCCGAAGATAACGTGCTGATCAAATCGCTGGTTCAGCTTCCCGATCTCATGCGTGAAGCGTGGAATGCGGACTGGTCCAACATCGTTCCCGTGCTTTCGCCGGCGCACGATCTTTACACCATCGGCCGTGGCGTGGGCTTCGGTGCCGCGCAAGAAGCCGCATTGAAATTCAAGGAAACCTGCGGACTGCACGCCGAAGCGTTCAGCGCCGCCGAAGTGCATCACGGACCGATGGCGCTGGTGAAGCGCGGCTTTCCTGTGCTGATGCTTTCGCAGAACGACGAAACGCGCGCGGGCATGAAAGAGCTTGCGCAGAAGGCCGCGGCATCGGGCGCCAAGGTAATGATCGCGGGCTTCGAGGCGCCGGGCGCGTTGTCGCTGCCGACCATCGCCGCGCACCCCGCGCTCGAGCCGATCCTGATGGCACAGAGTTTCTATCGCATGATCAACGCGCTTTCGATTGCGCGCGGATTCGATCCCGACCGCCCACCCAATCTGAACAAGATCACCGAGACATTCTGACATGATCACCGCGCTGACAAATGGCCGGGTTTTGACCGACCGCGGCGTGGTCGAAAGGCGCACGGTTCTCGTCGAGAACGGCCGCATTCGCGCTATCGTGGATAACAACAGCATCCCGGCCGAAGCCGAAAAGCACGATGTGGCCAACGGTCTGCTGCTGCCCGGTTTCATCGACACGCAGGTCAACGGCGGCGGCGGCGTTTTGTTTGGCGACACGCCAACCGTCGATGCACTGCGCCAGATCGGCGCCGCACACGCGCGCTTCGGCACAACCGGCTTCTTGCCCACGCTCATCAGCGGCGACTTCAGCCTGATCCGCGCTGCCATCGCTGCCGTGGAAGCGGCCATCGAAACCGGCGTGCCGGGCATTCTCGGCATCCACATCGAAGGGCCGTTCCTGAACGAAGCGCGCAAGGGCATTCACGACTCGACGAAATTCCGCGCACTTGATGACGAGGCTTTCGCGCTGCTGACATCCGTTCGGCGCGGCAAGACCATGGTGACTCTCGCGCCGGAGAAGACCACGCCGGAAACCATCGCGGCGCTGGCCAAGGCGGGCGTGATCGTTTCCGCCGGGCACACCGACGCCACCTATGCGCAGATCCACGCCGCGCTCGGCCATGGGCTCGCCGGCTTCACGCATCTTTTCAACGCGATGTCGCCGCTGCGCGCCCGCGAGCCGGGAACGGTTGGCGCGGCATTGGACGATGCGGAAAGCTATTGCGGCATCATCGTGGACGGAAAGCATGTCGATCCCGCGACGTTGCGGATCGCACTGCGCTGCAAGCGCGCCGACCGTCTCATGCTGGTGACGGACGCGATGCCGAGCGTCGGCGCCGCGAGCAAGCGCTTCGCCTTGCAAGGCCGCATGATCACCGTGAAGGACGGCGTCTGCGTCGCACCGGATGGCACGCTGGCGGGTTCCGACCTCGACATGGCATCGGCCGTTCGCAATGCGATGGCGATGCTGGGCGTCGATCTGAACACGGCTGTGACCATGGCCGCGCGCAATCCCGCGGCGTTCCTGGAACTTTCCAACGAGATGGGCGCGCTTCGCGAAGGGCTCCGGGCCAATCTGGTTTGCGTGGACGACGCCATGAGCGTGCGCGAAACCTGGATCGACGGGCGGCGGATCTGAACCGGATGAGCAATGCAGCCTCGCTCAACACCGCCGGTCCGTCCTTTCGCGAATTCCGCAACGCCGAAGAGATGAACGCCACGCTCGCGCGCGAGATCGCGGAGCGGCTGACGGCGGCGGTGGCGCATCGCGGGCATGCGAGCATGATCGCGTCCGGCGGCCGGACTCCCGGCGCGATGTTCGACATTCTCGCGCGCAGCGAAGCGCCCTGGAAAGATATCGAGATCACGTTGTCGGACGATCGCTGGATCGAAACGGCATCGGAGCGCAGCAACGAAAAACTCATCCGCGACCGGCTTCTGGTGGCAAACGCCGCGGCCGCGCGCTTCATCGCCTTGAAGACACCGCACGCCCATGCACAAGAGGCAGAGCAAGATGTCGACGATGCCGTCCGTGCGATCCATCGCCCGTTCGATATCGCATTGCTGGGAATGGGCACCGACGGCCATGTCGCGTCGCTGATCCCCGGCGCCACGGGGTTGCAACGTGCGCTCGACAGCAACGATCCGGCGCTGGTCCGCGCCGTGAACCCTGCCGATCTCGCCGCGATGGGCGAGCGCATGTCGCTGACGTTGCGCGCGATATTGGACGCGCGCTGGATCGTGATCCTTCTGCGCGGCGGCGAAAAGCGCGAGGCGTACCGATGGGCGCTGAAGGGCACCGATCTGCGCGAAGCGCCCGTGCGCGCTCTGCTGCATCAAAGCGACGTGCCGGTATCCGTCTTCTGGTGCCCCTGAAATCGAAGGCGCTTGCGCGCCGCGAACGGCTGGTCTAACCCGCAAAGGGGAACGGCATTCGGGGCGGCAGGGAATGCGCAATACGCTCATCGGCGTGGTATTGGCCGCGGTATTTCTCGCCGGGCTTGCCTTCCTCGCCTGGCATCGCCCGCCCACAAATATCAGCCCCATGCGCAACGCAGCGTCGGATGTCGAGCCGGGTTTCACGGGCGTCAAGCGCATCGGCGCGTGGGTGCTGGCATGCGCGCCGGTCCAGAAAGACAGCGCGCCCCTGCCCTTGTCGCTCACGCCCTATGGAAAGCGCGGCCCAATGAAAGATGCCGGCAACGCCTTTGGCCGCTGCCGCCTGTCCCTCGCGTTCCATCGCAAGGACAATCCCAAACAGGTCGTTGCACTGCTGACTCTGCGGCTTTTCACGCAGAACCGCGGCCTCGCAATCATCGCCGTCGTTCCGCCCACCGTGAAGCAAGGCGACACACTTGTTCTGCGGGCGCCGCCAAGAGCGGTTCGGCTTCCGGTCGCGAACTGCAATCCGCAGCGTTGCATTGCCTCGGTGGCGCTTGCACGCAAGGGCGAGATCGCTCTGCTTTCCTCCGCCAGAAGAGGCGCGCTGGTCCTTCCGGCGAAAGACGGGAAGCGCCGCGCCATGATGGTCCCGCTTATCGATGTGGAAGCCGGCATCAACGCGATGCGGCGAGCGGAAATCTAGCAGCCGCCTTATCGGACAATCCGCGCGTCAGCTCTTCTGCAGCGAAGCGAAGCCTGCGGCCATGAAATCGGCCATGCGCGCTTTCACGGCGTCAAGATCGCTCGATTTGCAAAGTCCGTTCGAAAGCCGGTCGAGGCGGCCGCTGCGCGACAGCGAATGCATGAAGCTGCCTGTTACGAAATGATAGCCCCAGAAAATGTCTTCCTCGGGCACTTGCGGAAGCGCCTTGTGCAGGATGCCGATCAGCTTCAGCACCACCGGGTCGAAGTGCTTGTCGAACATCGCCGCGCCTTCCGGCGTGTTGGACAGCTGCGAGCCGAACGCCCCGTAGTTCCGCCAGCCGTCGCCGCCCGTCATGTAGAGATCGAAGTCCGTATCGAGGAAGGCATGCAGCGCGCCGGCCACCGTCGGCTTGCCGCGCGCGTTCTTCTCATATTGATCGAGCGCCTTCATGCGCCGCTCGCTGGTGACGCCGGCGCGCCGTTCGAAGACCTGCTTGAACAGGGCAAACTTGTCTTCGAAGTAATAATGCATAAGCGATGTGTGGACGCCGACCTTCTGCGCAACGTCGCGCAGCGTGACCCCATAAAGACCGTGCTTGGAGAAAAGATATTCGGCGGCGTCCAGAATGTGTTCCAGCGTCTCGGCACGCTGCTCGGCCTTGGTGCGCGGAGATTTTTTCGCTTTGGCCTTTCGCGGGCGCTTCACCTTGGTTCGCTTCATCCGTCAGACCTTCGTTACGTGCGCTTCCGGCCAATCCCGCCCGATGGCCGGAGATCATCCCGCCCGCCTAGGCCCTTGCGTATTCCGCGCGCAGACGACTCTTGTCAATCTTGCCCGTGGCCGCCAGAGGCATATGTGCCACCTGAATCACTCGATCGGGAATCCACCAGTCAGCGACATTGCCGCGCAGGGCATCCAACAGGGTCTCGGCATCGATGGTATGGCTCTTCTGCGGTTCCACGACGAGAATCGGCCGCTCCCCCCATTTGGGATCGTCCCGGCCGATCACAGCCACCTGCCCCACACCGGGCAATCGCCCGATGATGCTTTCGATTTCGCCGGGATTGATCCACTCCCCGCCCGATTTGATCAGGTCTTTGGAGCGTCCTGTGATGTCTAGATTGCCCTCCTCATCGATGATCGCCAGATCGCCGGTGTCGAAATAACCCTCGTCATCCAGCACGTCTTTTTCGGCCTTGAAGTAACGCGCGACGACGCTCGCCCCTTTTACTTTCAGATGACCAGCGACGTTCCTTTGCTGGGGAAGCGTTTTGCCCTCGGCATCCGTGAGCTTCAGATCCAGCCCCAGGGGCGGACGTCCGGAAGCCACGGCGCGATCCGTTCCATATGCGGGCGCGATCGTGCCCAGAGGCGAAAGCTCCGTCATGCCCCAACTTGTCTGCACGCGTACCTTGAGACGTTGTTCCATCCGCTCGATCAACGCATCGGGGCATTTGGAGCCGCCGATGATGATGCGTTGAAGCGTGGGAACGTCACCACCTTCGGCATCGAGATAGTCAAGAAGCCCAAGCCATACAGTCTGCACACCGGCGGCAACTGTCACGCCTTCGTCGCGGATCAACTTTGCCAGCCGTGCACCATCGGTATGACGCCCGGGCAGCACGAGTTTCGCGCCCACCGCCGGCCCCGCAAACGAGAAGCCCCAGCCGTTCACATGAAACAGCGGAACGGCAACAAGAACCGCATCCGCCGGCGTCAGCGCGACGGAGTCCGCCTGCAGCGAACGCAATGTGTGAAGATAATTGGAGCGGTGTGTGTAGAGAACACCCTTGGGCGAGCCTGTCGTGCCGGACGTATAGCAAAGGCCCGCCGCGGTTTCCTCGTCAAAGCCGCCCCACTCTGTTTTCACGCCGTATTTTGCGAGCAGCGTCTCGAACTCCAGAACCCGGCGATCTCCGGCCATCCGCCAATCCGATTGTTCGCCGTCGAGAAATACCACCGTTTCGACGCTGGGGCATTGATGCACCAGCTCACGCGCCATGTCCGAGAGACCCGCGCCGATCATCAGCACGCGATCCTCTGCTTCATTCACCATCGCAGCCAAGTGCGATACCGCCAGACGCGGATTGAGCGTGTGACAGACGAGCCCCGCGCCCATGGTGCCATAATAGATCTCGATGTGATTCTGCGTGTTCCACGCCAGCGTGCCGACGCGATCGCCGAAACGCAGACCGAGCGCCTTGAAGGCACCCGACAAAAGATTGCTGCGTGTCCTCAGCTCCGCGTAACCGATGCGGCTTGCATCGGCTGTTACGACCTCGCGGCCTCCCCACCATTTGGCAGCATGATCGAGAAATTTGTCGACGGTCAGAGCATAGGATTGCATGAGAGAGCGGATGAAGATGAAAGAAGCTCGGCCGCCGGTGTTGAGGCTCCGGCGGCCGATAGGGAGCCCAAGCTAGAAGGTCTTCGTCAGGCGCACGCCGTACTGACGCGGCGCGCCGGCAAAATCGAGGCCACTGTTCAGCGCACCGACATAGTGTTGATCCGTCAGGTTGGTGCCATAGAGCGTGACGGCCCAGCTGTCCCGCGCCCATTCCAGCTGCGCGCCAAGGATGTTGCGTGCCGCAAGACGGTCGCCGAGATCGGGATTCTCGAACAGCGTCGCCCATTGCGGTCCGACATGGCCGTAACTGACGCGCGGCGTCAGCGTATTGCCTTCACCCAGATCGAACACATATTGCGCGCCGACATTGAAGGTGAAGTTCGGCGCGTAGGTTTGCTGCCTTCCGCCAAGATTGAGGCAGCTTGCGCTCGCGGGGCCGGTCTTCGGATCGCACGGCAGCACGCTTGGAATGCGCGAATCCGTGGCGAAGAAGGTGCCGAGATCGCTGTGCAGCCAGCTCACGCCGAAGTTGAACGAAAGCGCGCCGAAGACGGCATCGGCTTCGCCTTCAAAGCCATAGATCTTCGTCGTACCCGGCACATTCAGCTCAAAGCCGAAGGTCGGAATGAGCGGATAGCCCACGGTGACCTGGAAGTTCTTGTAGTCGTTGTAGAAGCCGTCGACCGTCGTGCGGACATGACCATCGAGAAATGTCGACTTCCAGCCCGCTTCGTAATCGGTGACCGTTTCCGAACCGAACGGCGCGGGATTTCCAAGCCCGACAGGCACGTTCAAGCCGCCGGGCTTAAAGCCACTGGCAACGAAGGCATAGAGGAAGTTGTCGTCGTTGACGTTCCAGTTGACGGCGGCCTTGTAAGAGAAATTGTGATACCGGGCCTTCTGGACGTATTTGATCGGCAAGCCATACTGAATGACATCGCCGTCGTTCTTGGTGCTCGTTGACGTGTAGCGGCCGCCAAGCTGGATCTGGAAACCATCCGGCAGATTGAAGCTGACCTGGCCGAATCCTGCATAGGCCATCGTCGGATTGGTGCCCTCGAGCAGATATTCGGTAAACGGACTGCCGAGCGGAACGCCGATCACGAATTTGTACGGCGCGCGGAACATGTAATCGAGCGATTGCGCATACCCGCCGACAATCCAGGTCATGAAGCCCGTGTCCGGCGAGATCAGGTCGACTTCCTGCGTCGCCAGCTCCACATCCACCGAATCCGCGAAGTAGCTGTTGCCGACATTGGTTCCGTCGAGATCGGCGATGTAGTTGCTGCTGACGACCTGATAGGACGACATCGACTGCAGCGTGATGCCGCCGCCGAATTTGTAGTCGATCTTCATCGTGTAGCGCTGGAACCGGTCGATCGCGCGCTGCGGCGAGTTGGCGCCGATATGGAAAAGATCGGTGTACCCGGGATTCGGGATCGCAGTGCCCGGGAAGAACTTGAAGCGGTTCAAATATGGGTCGGCCGGATAGGCGCCCATGTCCAGATAATCGAGATCGGCCTTGAACAGCACCGACAGATTCGCAGTCGGCTCCCAAAGCAGGCTCAACCGTCCCGCCGCCAGGCGCTGATCGCCGGGATTGCCGGTGTAATGTGTGCCGCCCGGACCGGTGATGTGATAGAAGCTGTCGCGGCTGTCGCCATAGAATGCAGCGCGGGCCGCCAGCGTGTCGGTGAGCGGAATGTTCACCGCGCCTTGCGCGCCGTACTCGCTGTAATTGCCGACATTGCCCATGATGTAGCCGTTATAGCCACCGTCGATATCGGGGTTGTTCGTATTGACGAACACCGCGCCGCCCGTCGCGTTCATGCCGGCGAAGGTGCCTTGCGGGCCGCGCAACACTTCCACGCTGGCGATGTCATAGTACGGCTCTTCCAGCGCATAGCCCGGAAAAGTCGGCACGCCGTCACGATAGGTGATGACGCCCGTCGTCGTCTGCGTGTTGTGCTCGCCCTTGCCGATGCCGCGGACGTTGAACTCCGCGCCCTGGCCGAAATTGTCGACGGCCACGCTGGGCATGCTGAACTGCAGCGAGTCGATCAGGACGACGCCTTTGTTCTGAAGATCCTGTCCTGTCAGTACCGACGCCGAAATCGGCGTCTTCTGCAGGTCCTGCGTGCGGCGTTCGGCGGTGACCACCACCTCCTCGATGCCGCCCTTCGTGGAATTCGATTGCGCCTGCGCCGCTTCGCAGCAGAACAGCGCCAAAACGGATGCCGACAATAAAAGTGTGCGCCCCATGTGCTTCTCCCCTGTCGTCCGGACGGACGTGTGCCGTTGCTCTCCCGGCACTTTCGCGGACGCTGACAGGAAACCGGAGGACCGTCAATATTCATTCACACGCGGATGAATATCTTTTGCGCTCGGTTCTGTGTGCGGGTGCGAAGGTTCACCGCAATTCTCCGCGAATTCCGGCGGCACGCCGGCCGGAAAGATATTCACTCTCGTGTTAATAAGTTGACGCGGGCGATCCGGCCGCTGCAAGGTGCGGAAAAATCGGCGTCGCGAAGATGTCGAAGGGGAGGACGCCGATGCTCGACGACGCCGCGAAAGCCGGCGAAGCGATTCCTGCGCAGCCGACTGCGCAGGCCTGGATAACCCTCGCGATCCTCTGCTTCGTTTATGTGTTGAACTTCCTCGACCGCTCGCTGCTGTCGATCTTGGCCAAGCCCATCCAGGACAGCCTGCATGTCACCGATGGCCAGCTTGGCCTGATCGGCGGACTTCTGTTCGCCGTCTTCTATTGCTTCATCTCAATTCCGGTCGGCTGGCTCGCCGACAGGACCGGGCGCGTGTGGGTGCTGACCGCCGCCTGCGCGATCTGGAGCGGCGCGACGATGGCATGCGGCCTCGTCGCGAATTTCGCGCAGCTCGCTCTCGCCCGCATGACCGTGGGCTTTGGCGAAGCCGGCGGCGTGCCGCCCTCTTATGCCATCATCTCCGATTACTTCCCGTCTGGGCGGCGCGGCACAGCCCTCAGCATTTACAATCTCGGCCCGCCCATCGGCGCGGCGCTCGGAACCGCGTTCGGCGCGTCCATCGCGGCGGCTTATAGCTGGCGCGCCGCGTTCATCGTGCTCGGTTCGATCGGTGTGCTTGCCGCGGTGTTGCTGCGCGCGACGGTTCGCGAACCTGTTCGCGGCGGGCTGGATCGTCCTCACAGCCAATCGGAGGCATCCGGCTTCTGGCAGACGATCGCGATGTTCTTCTCGCGGCCCTCACTCGTGCTCGCCGCGCTCGGCAGCGGCATCACGCAGATCGTCACCTATGGTTCGGGCGGCTTCATCACGCTCTTCCTCATGCGCGAAAAAGGCATGACGCTCAACGAGGTCGCCGTCTGGTCCGCGCTTGCGGTCGCGGTCGGAATGGGCAGCGGCATCTTCATTTCCGGACTGGTGATCGACCGGTTCACGCGCCGCTGGAAACAGGCTTATGCGTTGATTCCCGCCATATCGCTGATGATCGCGCTGCCCTTCTTTGTCGGCTTCGTCTGGGCGCCGACATGGCAGATTGCCCTGCTCTTCCTGCTCGGCCCCTATTGCTTCAACTTCTTCTACCTGTCGTCCTCAGTCACGCTCGTTCAGGAAGAAGTACGCCCCGATCAGCGCGTCACGTCGGGCGCACTGCTCCTGCTGATCATGAACTTCACGGGCATGGCCATCGGCCCGACCTTCGTTGGTGCGGCGAGCGATTATTTCCATGCCAGCCATCCACATAACTCGCTGCAACTCGCCTTCTGGCTTCTGGTGCCGTGCTATTTCGTGGCGATCGCGGTGTTCCTGTGGCTGGCGCGCATTCTCAAAAAGGAATCTCTTTCCAACGGAGTGCCATGATGTTCGGTCGTCTCGCTCTTTGCCTCGCAGCCGCTATCGTCTTTGCAGCGCCCGCCATCGCCGCGCCCGTCGTAAAAGCACCCGCAGGAACGCTGCAAGGCAAAACCGAAGGCACGTTGAATGTCTTCAAAGGCATTCCTTATGCCAAGCCGCCGGTCGGCGCGCTGCGCTGGAAAGCGCCGGTTGCGCTGCCGCATTGGTCCGGCATGAAATCGGCGGCAGATTTCGGTCCTGCCTGCATCCAACCGGAATCCAAGCTCGACAATATCTACGCCGGCCCAAAGCTGCCGATGAGCGAGGATTGTCTGACGCTCAACATCTGGGCGCCCGCCAATGCGCACAGCGCACCCATCTTCTTCTGGATCTATGGCGGCGCGCTGTGGGGTGGCGCGAGCCGTGAGGCGATGTATGACGGCGCAAAGCTCGCGCAGCGCGGCGTCATCGTCGTCACCATCAACTATCGCCTCGGCGTTCTGGGATGGCTCGCGCATCCCGAACTCAGCGCGGAATCGCCGCTCGGCATCTCCGGCAATTACGGCTTGCTGGACCAGATCGCGGCGCTTCGCTGGGTGAAGCAGAACATCGGCGCATTCGGCGGCGATGCTTCCAACGTCACCATCGCCGGTGAATCCGCCGGCGGTTTGAGCGTCATGTATCTCATGGCGTCGCCCGACGCGCGCGGTCTGTTCGCCAAAGCCATCGCCGAAAGCGCTTACATGGTTTCGACACCGGCTCTGAAACGGACCGTGCATGGCATGCCCTCTGCCGAGGACGGCGGCGTGCAGCTCGCCAAAGCTCTAAACGCGCCGAACATCGCCGCGCTGCGCGCGATGGATCCTGCCGCGCTTACGGCCGCTGCCGCCGCCGCACGCTTTTCGCCGTTCGGCGCGATCGACGGCCACGTCCTGCCGGAACAACTCGTCGATGCGTTCGACAAGGGCGATCAAGCACACGTACCGATCCTGGCGGGCTTCAATGCTGGCGAAATCCGCTCGCTGCGCATTCTCGCGCCACCGCCGCCCGCGAACGCCGCCGACTATGAAAAGATCATCCACGAACGCTATGGCGATCTCGCAGATGAATTCCTGAAGCTCTATCCCAGCAGCAATCTGCAGGAGAGCGTCTGGGCGACGACGCGCGATGCGCTCTATGGCTGGACGGCGGAGCGTCTTGTCCGCAAGCAGACCGCCGCGGGCGAGCCGGGCTATCTCTACCTGTTCGATCACGGCTATCCCGCGATGGACAATGCGGGTCTGCACGCCTTCCATGCGAGCGAGTTGCCGTTCGTGTTCGGCACTATCGATCGCACCGGCCCGCTATGGCCGAAAATCCCGGATACGGCGGAAGAACAGGCACTCAGCGATGCGATGATCGACTATTGGACGAGCTTCGCGCGCAGCGGCAAGCCGCAAGCAGCCGACGGACCGGACTGGCCCGCGTTCGGATCGGCGGCGGCCTACATGCATTTCACCGACGCACCACATCCGTCGAACCATCTGATGCCCGGCATGTATGCGCTCCAGGAAGAATCCGTCTGCCGCCGCAAGGCAAGCGGCAATTTTCCGTGGAACTGGAATGTCGGCGTCATCTCGCCTCCACTCACAAGCACGCCGGACTGCCGCAAGCGGGGCGTAACACCCTAGACCGCGTTTTAGGACGCGATTGGTGCGGTTGTCAGCGTGTTGCGGCAGGCGCTCGCCTTCCGAAAATCGTCCGTCAAAGCAAACGGCCCGCTTCCGGAGAAGCGGGCCGTCTTTGCACGCGCGAAATACCCGGCCCCAAGCCTACCAGGCGAAGCGATCGGCCCCAGTCGCCACACACGCGGTGCTCTTACCCCCAAACACGCCGTCCCTTACGGCCCCTGCACGACAAAATGTGTTCCGCAAGTAACTGAATTCCCTCGTTCTTCCGCGCAGGACGCTGCGCTCCCCTTCTCCGGTCCAAACTGGACATTTTGGGGGGCAACTCCAATGACTAAATTTGACCAGGCGCACTTTCTTTGTATGCTCTTTGAGCCGTGCGGCCGGAACCATTTGCTTTTGTTTCGTCTGCACTTTCGGGGGCACGCGTTTCACTAACATCAACGTCACCCGACCGAGCGAAGCCATTCCTTATCAAGAAAACACCCCGCCCCTGAGGTCTTGGGCGATGCTGGTAAACGGCACGATTCCCGATGCCACTTTCGATCGGGTCCGAACCCATCCCGGCTTCGACGAGATGGTGCGCATGTTCATGGCCGGATCGCTGGACCTGGCGGCAAAGGACAAGCGCGTCGATGGAATCTTCAAGGACATGGGCAGATATGGCGCGGCGATCTGGACGCTCTATCTCCACGCCACCGGCGGCGTCACGCTGCCGCGATTGAAGGATCTGTGCCAAAAAACAGGAATGTTCAGTCCGGGCCGCGCGCGTGCGCTGCTCATCTATCTGCAGATGCTCGGCTATGTGAGCGGTCTGCCAAAAACCAATCCTGGCCCCAAACAGTATGCCCCCAGTCTCGCACTCGTTTCCGCGATCAAGGAGCAAGTGAGGCTGGGTCTGCGCGGCCTGCTCTTCCTCGACCCCGACTTCCAGCTTGCGCTGGATCACTTCGACGAACCCGAGTTTTTCCGCATCTTCATCACGGAACTGGGGAGAGGCGCGGTGGGCGCCGCCAGTTCCGTCGATCAGCAGGCCGCCTTATGGACCGTCTTTCTCATGCGCCATGCGGGATCACAGATCCTGCAACTGCTTGTCCTGAAAGATCGCGAGGTCGACGGTAAACCGATTACGCTGTCGGTCGCCGCCATCGCGCGACAGCTCAATGTGGCGCGCTCGCATGTCACCCGCATCCTGCGGCTTGCGCAGGAAGCCAGGTTGATAGAACGCGACGAAGCCGGCGCGGTGATCCTGCTGGATGAGATACGCTATCAGGCGCGGCTCGCGTTCACGCTGCAATTGACGGGGTATGCCGTCTGTGCGGCCATCGCTTATGAAGGCGCGGTCGCGAAGACGCCGCTCTGAACCAGAGCCGCGATCATCGGCGTCAACGCACTAATGCACTTTTGTGCTTCCGCGGTTCGACTCGAACAGATCTTTCTTTTTCCGCCCTTCCAGGCATGTGCGCAAAGCCTGATGCAGGCTTTCCCGGTTTACCGGCTTTCTAAGAACGGGGATGTCTCCAAAGCGTTCTTCGATGCTCTCCTTGGCATAGCCCGTCACAAAGACGAACGGCGTGTTTTCGCGAAGCAGGGCATCGGCAACGGCGTACACGAATTCGCCGCGCAGATTGACGTCCAGAATAGCAGCCGAAAACTTTTTAGCCCGCACCGCGCCGAGCGCGCCGCTCACCGTGCCGAAAGGCTCGGTGGGAGAAAATCCCAGATCGTGAAGCATCTCGTGCATCATCAAGCCGACAACCACTTCATCTTCCACCAGCAAGATCGGCCATTCGCGATCCGATCCGCTTTCCGCGGGCGCCGCGCCTGCACCTTGCGCCTGCGCGTCCTGAGTCTGCGCGGACAGCGGAACGGCGAGATCGCATCGCAGTCCGGTTTCAAGCCACTGGTAGTTGACCTGGCCGTGAAGCTGGCCTTCCACCATGGAATTGATCACTTTGATGCCGAATCCTTTCGATGTCGGAATTTTGGTGGCCGGGCCGTCTCGTTCCACCCAGGAAAAGCGGAATATTTCGCCATCCGCGTGCCAACGGACTTGCAGCTTGCCGCCTGCCGAAAGCGCGCCGTACTTCGCGGAGTTGGTCGCGAGCTCGTGGACGATCAGCGCCAGCGATTGGGCCATCGCAGGCTCCAGAACAAGGTTCAATCCCTCGATCGAGATGCGCTGGTTGGAATCGGCGGGTGTGTATGGAGCAAGCTCGTCATCGATCAGCGTTTTCAGATTCGCGCCCTTCCAACGCGAATCTGAAAGCAACGTATGCGCGTGCGAAAGCGCGGCGATACGGCCTTCCACGGCCTGCACATAAGCGGTGGTGCTGTCGGCTCTGGTCAGCCGGAGAATATACTGAAACAGCGCCAAAGCATTCTTGGCCCGGTGGTCGACTTCCCGCGCAAGCAGAATATGCCGCTCCTCCGAATGTTTGCGCTCGGTGATATCGGTGGTCACTCCGCTCAGCCGGATCAACTGGCCCTGCCCGTCGAAACTCGCGGCAGCGGTGACGGCGCACCAGCGCAACTCGCCGTCGGCGCGGCGAAACCGCACCTCGAACTGAAGTGACACCCGCCCTTGGCGCGCCTCCGCGAAAAGAGCGATCAGCTTGTCCCAATCCTGAGGATCGACACGCGCTTTGATCGACTCCGCCGTGATGACAAAGCTGTCGGGATCGACGCCCAATATGCGGAATTGCTCCTCATCCCAATGATGGGTGTTGGTTTCCAGATCCCAGTCCCACGCGCCCATTTGGCCTGCCGCCAACGCGACGGTCCGGCGGCTTTCACTATCGCGAAGGCGCGTATTGGACGTTTCGAGTTGCCGCGTCCGTTCCGATACCCGGAATTCCAGATCCTGATTGAGATCCTCAAGCTGGCGGGTCTTGCGGTAAAGCTCTGCGAAAACCTTGACCTTGGCACGCAAGATATCCGGTACAATCGGCACCGGCATGTAGTCCACTGCCCCCATGCGATAGCCACGCAGCCTGTCGTCATCCGCCATGTGGATCGCGGAGACGAATATGATCGCCGTGCGCTCGAACCGCGGGTGCTCTCGGATCATCGCCGCCAGCTCGAAGCCGTCCAGCTCGGGCATGCAGACATCCACCAGAACCACCGCCACATCGTTCTTCAGCAGATATTCGAAAGCCGCGCGCGCGGACGAAGCCTTGACGAGATTTTCGTTGAGGTCCGAAAGCATGACTTCATAGCTGATCAGCTTGGCGGGCTGATCATCGACCAGAAGAATGTTCACCTTTTCCTGTTCTGTCGCCATGCTTTCTACCGATGCAGCCACATACGCAACGCCGACAGCAACTGCTCGGTGTGTACCGGCTTGGCCAGATAGTCCGACGCGCCCGCTTCCAGGCATTTCTCCCGATCGCCTTTCATCGCTTTGGCCGTAAGCGCGATGATCGGCAGGCGCCGATAGGCGGGATTCTGGCGGATGGCTTGAATCGTCTGATAGCCGTCCATCTCCGGCATCATGATGTCCATGAGCACGATGGCCACCTTCGGATCCGCCTCGACGAGTTCGATGGCTTCCCGTCCGGTCGTCGCGGTCAAAACGCGCATGCCGCGTCTCTCCAGCACACTCGACAGCGCGAAGATGTTGCGCGCGTCGTCATCGACAAGAAGCGCAGTGCGGCCGACCAAATGCTCGTCGGAAGAATTGAGCTTCTCCAGCAAATTCCGCTTTTCCTGCGGCATGCCGCTTCCCGCGCGATGGAGGAACAGGGAGGTTTCATCCAAAAGCCGTTCGGGAGATTCAACGCCCTTCACGACGATGCTGCGCGCCATCGTATGAAGCCGCGCGTCTTCCTCTGCCGACAACTCGCGGCCGGTGAAGACGATGACCGGGACGTCGCGCAGGCTCGCTTCGTTGCTCATGCGCTCGAGCACTTCAAAGCCACTCATGTCCGGAAGCTTGAGGTCGAGAACCACGCAGTCATACGGCGACTGCGCGAGCATCTCGAGCGCGGCAGCTCCCGTATCGACGGAAAGAATCTCAACGTCGTCGTGGGCCAAAAGCGCCGTCACGCTCATGCGCTCGGCTTCGTTGTCTTCCACCAGAAGCAAACGCCGGCGATGCGATGCGGCATAAGTTTTGATCTTGTCGATGGCGCGGGTTAACCCCTCGCTGGTCGAAGGCTTGTTGATGAAAGAGAACGCGCCCCGCGTCAGGCCGTGTTGGCGATCCTCATCGAGCGTCACGATCTGAACGGGAATGTGCCGCGTCAGCGGGTTTTGCTTCAACTGGCTAAGCACCGCCCACCCGAGCATGTCCGGGAGAAACACATCGAGCGAAACGGCAGTAGGCTGAAACTGCTTCGCGAGTTCCAGGGCATCGCCGCCACGCTGGGCGAGCAGCACTTTGAAGCCGGCGCTATGGGCGAGATCGATCATGATGCGCGCGTAGTGCGGATCGTCCTCGACAATCAGGAGCAACGGCTCGCCGGGTTCGATCTGTGCACGATCGTCGCCGATATGCTCGATCATGCGATCCGCCGACGCCATCCTGTGCTCGCCCCGGTCAGCCCCTGTGGAGCGAACCGGACGCAGCGGCGTTGTCGCGCCGTTGTAGCGCAGCGGCAGATAGATCGTGAACGTGCTGCCGCTGCCGGGCGTGCTTTGAAGTTGAATTTCGCCGCCCAGCAGATTTGCCAGCTCGCGCGAGATCGCCAGGCCTAGGCCGGTGCCGCCATATTTCCGGCTCGTGCTGGCATCCGCCTGTTGGAACGCCTCGAATATGATGCGCTGCTTTTCCGGCGGAATGCCGATGCCGGTATCCGAAACCCGGAAAGCAATGACGCTGGATGCCTGCTTGAGGACCGGATGGTCGGCGCTCCAGCCCTGTCCGGCGGCGAACAGGCTGAGTTTCACCTGCCCCTTCTCCGTGAACTTGAAGGCGTTGGAGAGCAGGTTTTTGAGCACCTGCTGCACGCGCTTGGCGTCCGTGGTCAGGCTCTGTCCGAGACTGGGATCGATTTCGACTTCGAATCCAAGCTGGCGCGTTTCGGCGATCTGGCGGAACGGCCGTGCCACAGCATCGACGAGATTTTTGACGAAAATCTCCTCCGCTTCGACGGTCACTGTGCCGGACTCGATCTTCGACAGATCGAGAATGTCGCTGATGAGATTGAGAAGATCCGTGCCCGCGCCATGGATCGTGCGGGCAAACTCCACTTGCTTCGCCGCGAGATTGCCGTCCGGATTGTCCGCAAGCTGCTGACCCAGGATCAGAATGCTGTTGAGCGGCGTGCGCAGCTCGTGGCTCATATTGGCGAGGAATTCCGATTTGTATTTGGAAGTGAGCGAAAGTTCGGTCGCCTTTTCCTCCAGCGCGCGGCGGGCTCGCTCGATTTCCTGATTTTTGGCTTCGACTTCGACGTTTCGCTCCGCAAGCTGCTGCGCCTTCTGCTCGAGCTGCTCGTTGGTCTGCTGCAACTCGCGTTGCTGCGTCTGCAGTTCGGCCGCCAGCTGCTGCGACTGTTTCAGCAAGCCTTCGGTCTGCATCGTCGCTTCGATGGAGTTCAAAACGATGCCGATGCTCGCGGTGAGTTGTTCCAGGAAGGTTATCTGCAGATCGGTGAATTTGGAGATGGACGCCAGCTCGATCACCGCCTTGACCTTGTTTTCGAACAGGACCGGCAGGACGATGATGTTGCGCGGCGTCACCTTGAACAGTGCCGAACCGATGGGCGCCGAGCGCTTGGGAAGCCCGGCGATGAGCATCCGCCGCTTGTCGAGCGCGCATTGTCCAACAAGGCCTTCGCCCAAACCGATCCGTGCGGGGTGCTTCTGAACGGCGTCGCCGGCATAGCCGGCCAGCAAGGTCAGAACATTCTCATCCGCCATTTGATAAATGACGCCCTGTTGCGCATCGACCAGCGGCGTAAGCTCGGTGAGCAGCAAGCGACCGACCGTCGATAGATCGCGCTGGCCCTGCAGCATGCCGGTAAATTTCGCCAGATTGGTTTTCAGCCAATCCTGCTCGGTGTTCTGATCGGTGGTGAGCCGCAGATTTCCGATCTTGGTGTTTATGTTGTCTTTCAGCTCCGCCACCTCGCCGCGCGCATCGACCTGAATCGACCGGGTGAGATCGCCCTTGGTGACGGCGGTCGCCACTTCGGCAATGGCGCGAACCTGATTGGTCAGATTGGCGGCCAGCAGGTTCACGTTGCCAGTGAGATCTTTCCATGTGCCCGACGCGCCCGGAACGTTCGCCTGACCGCCAAGACGGCCTTCCACGCCGACCTCGCGCGCAACGGTCGTCACCTGATCGGCGAACGTCGCCAAGGTGCCGGTCATGTTGTTGATGGTTTCGGCGAGCGCCGCGACTTCGCCTTTGGATTTCACGGTGAGATT
>JBQCJO010000250.1:0-3181 GCA_051952735.1 Rhizomicrobium sp. | reverse complement strand
GAGCCGGAACCCCGGTCCAGACCGCCCAAGGCTAATTCCCCTTACATGGCAAAGATTTGTGTTTGGGCAGGCTGCCGCCCGGTTTCGGGAAATCCCTAGATTTCGACAGCCTTGTAATTCGACGGGTCGGCGAACAGCACGCGCAGAACCGCATTGTTCGTCGCATGCCCGGATTTCACGCCCTCGAAGCGCGCAATCAGCGGCCCGCCCGCAAGCGCCATGTCGCCGATAGCATCCAGAATCTTGTGCCGAACGAACTCATCGGGAAACCGCATCATGTCCTTGTTCATGACGGTATCGCCGTCGATGGCGAGCGTGTTGTCCAGCGATGCGCCATGCCCGCGGTCGATACTCTTCAGGTAGTCGAGTTCCTGCACAAAGCCGAATGTGCGCGCCGGGGCGATTTCCCGTGCAAAGTTCTCCGGTGTCAGGGTCATGGTATAGGACTGCTTGCCGATGGCCTTGGTGTTCGAGTAGTCGAGATCGAAATGATATTCGGCTGCGTCGGCCGGAAGCAGCCGAACGGTTGCATCCTTGATCGCAACTTCAACCGGCTTCATCACCTTGATCGCGCGACGGACGCCGGACTGCTCTTTCGAGCCTGCTCCCTCAAGAAGCTTGAAATAGGAGAGCGCATCGCCGTCCAATATAGGCGGCTCCGGACCATCGAGCGTGACGATGAGATCGTCGATCCCTGCACCGCCGACGGCCGCCATGAGGTGCTCGATTACGCCAATGCTGACGTCGCCATCAGCGATAACAGTGCCTAGGCGTGTTTCGCCAACGCGATCATAAAGCGCCGGCACTTCCTTGCCGCCCAGATCGGACCGGCGGAAGACGACGCCGCTGCCCGATGCGCCCGGCGACAGCGTCATGTTCACCGTAACGCCCGAATGCAGCGCGGTGCCGCTCTTGCGGACTTCCTTGGCGATCGTTTTTCGCATGACGGGAGTTTAGCCGAGATGGCCCTCAAAAGCGAAAGGCGCTCCGGATACCGAAGCGCCTTCCGATTCACGATGTTTCCGTTGTCAGTTCTGCTGACGGCGGAGGAAAGCGGGGATTTCGAACTGATCGTCCTTCCGGGATTCCGGGAAGAGATCGTCCGCGTTGCTCTGCGGCGCGGGCTGCTGGCGCGGCTGTTCGCTGCGACCCATCACCTGCGTCGTCGCCCGCGGCGCGGAAGCGGCGCGAGATGGCTCCTGACGAATTTCCGGCGCCTTGTCTTTGCGCGAACCGAACAGACCAAAGCGCCGCTTCGGCTGCTCCGGTTCCGGCGCATAGCGCTGCGGTTCCGGACGCGCCATCGCCGCGGGACGAAGGTCGGCCGGCATCGGCGGGATGTCGTCTTCGCCAATGACGTAGCGGCCCGAAGAGCCACTCTCGTCACCAATGATCTCGGACTCAAGCGGAGACATCGGTTCCGGCGCATAGGTCTCCGCAACCGGTGCCGGCGTGGCTTTCAATTCATTCGCCAGCGTCTGCACACGCGCATGGACCGGATTGGCCATTGCGGCGGGGCGTACGGGTTCAACCGGCTTCGGCTGAATGACCGGCTGCTTCTGATACGGACGGATATGCGCGATGTTCTGCGGCGTCTGCTGCATCTGCTCGGCGTCCATACCGGTGGCGACAACGGACACGCGGATACGGCCTTCCATATTCTCCAGGATCGTGCCGCCGAAGATGATGTTCGCGCCGGGTACGACTTCCGCACGGATGCGGTTCGCCGCCTGATCGACCTCGAACAGACCCATGTCGGGGCCGCCGGTGATGTTGATGAGCACGCCGCGCGCGCCCTTCATCGACACGTCGTCGAGCAGCGGGTTGGAGATCGCAGCTTCCGCGGCGCGCAGCGCGCGCTCTTCGCCTTCCGCCTCTCCGGTGCCCATCATGGCTTTGCCCATCTCGCCCATCACCGTCTTGATGTCGGCGAAATCGAGATTGATGAGGCCCGGCATGACGATCAGGTCGGTGACGCCGCGCACGCCGGAGTGCAGCACGTCGTCGGCCATCGCGAAGGCTTGCGCGAAGGTCGTTTTCTCGTTGGCGACGCGGAAGAGGTTCTGGTTCGGGATAACAATAAGGGTGTCAACGAAGGCCTGAAGCTCTTCGATGCCGCGTTCAGCGATCTGCATGCGCTTCTCGCCTTCGAAGCCGAACGGCTTGGTTACGACGCCGACTGTGAGCACGCCCATCTCGCGCACCGCGCGCGCGATGACGGGAGCGGCGCCAGTTCCGGTGCCGCCGCCCATGCCGGCGGTGATGAAGACCATGTGCGAGCCGTTGATCTGCTCGAGGATCTCATCGAGCGACTCTTCGGCGCTGCCGCGGCCGACGTCGGGCTTCGCGCCCGCGCCGAGACCTTCGGTAATGCGCGCGCCGATCTGGATGCGTCGCTCGGCCTTCGATTGGGCCAGCGCCTGCGCATCCGTGTTCGCCACGATGAATTCGACGCCCTCCAGCTTGGAGGAAATCATGTTGTTGACGGCATTGCCGCCGGCACCACCGACGCCCAGCACCGTAATGCGCGGCCGCAGTTCTTTTACTTCGGGAGCCCCGAGTTTGATCGCCATGTCTATCTCCTTTGCACTCGGCCTTTGCCCTACCCGACCCAACTCTTCTTTTTATTCGCTGCGGCGCGAATCACTCGGGATTGAATCACCCGAAGAGTCCGCCGACTAGGTCCCTGATGAACCCGCCCTTGCGTTTCTCGGGCTCACTGTCGAATTCCGGATTCAGTGCTTCCGGCGGCATGGTTGCTCCCGCCATCAGAAGCCCCAGCGCCGTTGCATAGTCCGGACCGGCCGATGCCGCCGGCAGTCCATTGAAGGTCTGCGGCCGGCCGAGACGGACCTGCTTGTTCAGGACGCGCTGCGCCAATTCGCGCGTTCCGGCGAGCTGGCAAGCACCACCAGTCAGCACAGCCCGGCGGCCGGCGGCGACGTCAAAACCGCTGGCGCGCAGGCGTTCCTGCACTTGGGCGAAGATCTCCTCCAGCCGGGGCTGGATGATGCGGGTGAGCATCGAGCGCGGCACGCGGGTGGCGAATTCATCGCCGTCCTCACCCATCTGCGGAACGGAGATGACATCGGTTCCCGTCTCGATGTCACCAAGCGCGGCGCCATACAGAGTCTTCAGACGCTCGGCGGCGGAGATCGGGGCAGCCAGCATCCGGGCAAGG
>JBQCJO010000249.1:0-3104 GCA_051952735.1 Rhizomicrobium sp. | reverse complement strand
CTATACGCTCGGGCCGCTAACGACCGATGTTGCGCCTGGCTACGACCACATCACCTCCGCCATCGGCGCGGCGATGATCGGCTGGTTCGGCACGGCGATGCTTTGCTACGTCACGCCGAAAGAACATCTGGGGCTGCCGGATCGGGACGATGTGAAAGCGGGCGTGATCGCCTATCGCATCGCGGCCCATGCTGCCGACTTGGCAAAAGGCCATCCCGCCGCGCGCATCTGGGACGATGCGATGAGCAAGGCGCGTTTCGAATTCCGCTGGCGCGACCAGTTCGCGCTCGCGCTCGATCCGGAAACCGCCCAGCTCTATCACGACGAAACGCTTCCGGCGGACGGCGCGAAGGTGGCGCATTTCTGCTCCATGTGCGGCCCGAAATTCTGCTCCATGAAGATCAGCCAGGAAGTGCGCGACGCGGCGAAGGGTCAGAACGACACCATGTCCACCGCCGAAATCCGCGCCGCGATGGCGAAGAAATCCGAAGAGTTCAAACAGCACGGCGGCGAGATCTATCTGCCGAAAGATGCAGCGGAGTAGGGGATGTTGCGGGGGATTGTGCTGGGTGCCGCGCTGGTCTGCGCGAGTGTTACGGCTGCGCTGGCGGATGACGGCCATCGCTGCAAGCTGACGCCCGACGACAAGGCGGCGAACGCCACGCTCAGCTTCGACGACTTCGACCAGAAGGGCACCACGCCATCCACCTGGCGGGCGCTGATGAACCGCGATTGCCCGGGCCGTGCCGCCGAGGCCGCGGACGATTACCTCGTCAACGGCCCGCCGCTCACGCCGAACGAAAAATCCGACGTTCTTTTCCACGAAGCCCAGTCGCTGGCGATCATGGGTGACAACGCGCAGGCCTCGCGCCTCGTCGCCGCAGCGATCATGCCGGACCGCGCGTCGCATGGCGATCTCGATTGGACGGTTTATCTCACCGGCACATGGGCATTCCTGGTGAACAATCGCGGCGCGCTGGATGCGGCCGCCGCGAAGCTCGCCGCGGAGCCCGGCGACGGCAACCGCGTCAACGCGAGCGTCCTGCGCGGCCTGCAGGCATGCTTCGACAAGAGCTACGACGAAGCCTACAACGGCTGCCGCCCCGCCAACTGATGCGCGTCTAGCGCGGCTGCTCCACCGGTGGCGGTTGTTGCGGCGGAGGATTGTCGTTCGGCCGCGTCGGATAATTCGGATCGTAGGTCGTTGTCGATCCGCCGGGCTTGTCGGTGATGATCGCGATCGTCTGCACCGAATTGTCGCCGCCGACGATCCGCACCGTCGAGGTATGGGCGGTGTCGTCGCATGCCACCTGCCGGTTTTCGGGAAGCGTGCGGCATCCGCCGTTCGACCACACCGCGCCCGGCGGCGGCTGCACTTCGTGGATCACGACCTGACCGGACGGCACCATCAACGCGGGCGAACAGGCGCCCACGGGCACCGTGACCGTGCCTTTCATGCCGTCCACGCTGAACACGGCATTGCCGGAAATGCCGTCGCCGAGTTTGCAGATCTCCAGCGGGCCGAACGGCAGCTTGTGCTGATACCAGATGATCTCGGTCACGCCGTTGCCGACTTCGATCGTCACCGTTGCATGTGCCGGATCCTTGGACTTGAGACGCGCCGCAATCGCCGCCGCGATGTCCGTCACGGTGTAACCGAGCGTCGGTGTTTCGACGATCGTCACCGCCGAACCGACAGGATAAGGATTGCGTCCGAAGATGCAGTAGCCGCCCGGCGCCGGACCTGCCGGCACGAGAAAGCGGTTGATGCCTTGCGTGTCCGCGAATTCGAAGAAGATGCCGATCATGTCGGGAGAGTCGGCAACCTTGCACACCTTGACCACGCCGTTGGCCGCGCTTGGCTTGACCTCTGCGGGCGGTGGGTTCTGCAACTGCACATCCGCGGCGTGCGCAGCCGACATCAGTGCGAACAACGCCGCACCGATCGCAAAGCCATAGCGTATGCATCTGGTGATGGAGTTCATGCCGCGCCCCCGAAGCGTTCTCCACCGCAAAGCCTAGGATGGATTGGGAGCGCGGTCAGCTTTTATCTGGAAGCCTTCGCAAGCGCTTGTAATGCAACGCGTTGCTGGTGCGGCGGACGCTACGGCGCCAGCTCCGTGTAGTGCAGCGTGGAGCCGATGCTCTCCTGAATGAGAGAGGTGAGCCGCGCGCGGGCTTTGGCTTTCTGATCGTCAGTCATGTCCTTGGCGGAGGATGACCACAGGCTCTCGTCCACATCGACGATCGGCACGCGCGGCAGGAAGCCCGTCTTGGGCAGATGCGCGCCTTCGGTTTCCAGCGTCTTGAAGGTATGCGCATCGACGATGCGGATCGCATAGACCGCGAACATCTTCGTCGTCTGCGAAAGCAGCGAGGACTCGTGGCCGATGCCCAGCCCGTCCACCAGCGTATTGTTGTCGTCGCCGATGGCATTGGAGAGCGACATCTTGGTGACGACGACATAGGCATCCACGCCGGGATTGTTCAGCGCGCGAAGCTGCTTCTCGACCGGAACCTGCGTGCCGGGAATGACCGACATCGAGACATGCACGAAGTCGTTGCGATTGTACGTCACCGGCTTCACCGTGAAACGGCCTGCCAGCGCGGTGGTGAGCTGCTGGGTAATGAGATCGTCGATGCCCCAGCTTTCGATGGGCACGCATTCCGGATGCACGGTGTTGAAGATCGTGCCCACCGGCTCCACGTCGCGCAGGTTCAGGCAATCGCCCAGCGCGGAGATGATCGCCACGCTCTTGATGTTCGCAAGATCGTCCGCCGCGAGGGCGGGAGAGAACAGGCTTCCCGCCAGAGCGGCGGCCAGCATCAGAGTCTTCGAAACGCGCATGTCATCCCCCCGGATTGATCGGCAGCTATCGCAGCGTTCGCCGTCCCGTGACCGCGTGCCAGATCGCCAGCACGATGATCGCGCCGATGATCGCCACGACGGTGGAATAGAGGAACCCGCCTTCGCGATCGCCGCCCAGCGTCTGCATCAGGAAGCCGCCCACCATCGCGCCCACAAGGCCGAGCGCGATGTTGAGAAAGCATCCTTCGCCGCGCGCGTTCACCACCTTGCTGGCGACGAAGCCCGCGATCAGTCC